>USDU01000036.1 GCA_900553635.1 uncultured Lachnospiraceae bacterium
GGGAGACAAAAGACGTACCGGTAACCTTCCCGGAGAGCTACCGCAACAGTGAACTGGCTGGACAGGATGCAGTATTCCAGATTACCGTGCAGAGCTTTAAGAGACCACCGGAACTGACCGATGACTGGATTGCGGCGAATACCGATTACAAGACAATTGATGAATATAAGGCTTCTGTTCGCGCACAGCTGGAGCAGGAAGCACAGGATCAGGCCGACAGCAGTCTGCGCAGCACTGCATGGAATACTGTTTACACCAATTCTGAGGTTGTGGAATATCCAGAGAAAGACGTAGAAGAGGCAGTGAAGACATTTAAGAAACAGGCAGAAGCATACGCGAAGCAGGGAAATATGGAGCTTGAAGACTTCGTAGAGTCTCAGGGCGTTTCCATGGATGATTTCGAAGCCCAGTGCCAGCAGTATGCCCAGGCCAAGGTAAAACAGAATCTGCTTATTCAGGGAATCATGGACGCAGAGGGAATGACTTTGGAGGATGAGGAAAGCCTTGCAATCCAGAATCAGCTGGTAGAGCAGTATGCTTCTGGCGATCTTGCGGTTCTTATCGATACTTACGGTCAGGTTGCAGTGGATGAGAGCATCGGACTTATGAGAGTTCAGGATTTCATTATTGCAAATGCAAATTATGATCAGACAGCAGCGGATACATCTGCTGAAGGTGAGGATGCACAGGCTGCTGAGGGAACAGAAGCAGCAGATCATGCAGATGGCAGTACAACTGACGGACAGAGCACGGATGGCGGGGATACAGCAGAAGAGCAGGAAGCTGGTGCAACCGCAGATACAGGCACAGCAGCGGATGCTTCAACAGATACACAGGATGACGGTATAGAGAATTGACGACTGCTGTTTCTAACAGAAACAGCAGCCAATGAATCTCAGGAGGGAATGGAGTTATGATTATAAAAAACGGAGAAGTTTTTCAGGAGGATGGAAGCTTCAGATTACAGGATCTGTATGTGGAGAATCATAGAATCGTGGCTTCTGAGGATGAGGTTACGGACAAGACGATTGTAGACGCGGCTGGGCTCAGGGTGCTTCCGGGGCTGGTGGATATTCACAGTCACGGTGCATTTGGACATGATTTTTCTGATGCTGATCCGGAGGGACTTAAGATTATTCTGAAATACGAAAAGAGTCACGGAATTACTTCCTATTGTCCTACTTCCATGACATTGCCGGCAGAAGAACTGAAGGAAATTTTTGCCACTATTAAGACCGTGGGAGAAATGAAAGACGGAGCTGCTGTCCGGGGAATCAATATGGAAGGCCCGTTTCTGGATGCGAAGAAAAAAGGCGCCCATGTGGAGGGCTATATCCGCAAACCAGATGCCGGATTTTTTCGTGAACTGAATGAATATTCCGGAAATATGGTGAAGCTGGTAACTCTGGCTCCTAATGTGGATGGTGCTATGGAGTTTATCGATGAGGTACATAATGAGGTATGTATTTCACTTGGACATACGTTTGCCGATTATGATACAGCAGCGGAGGCCATGAGAAGAGGTGCACACCATGTGACACATCTTTATAATGCCATGCAGCCACTGGCACACAGAGAACCAGGACTGATCGGAGCTGCCTGTGATGATGAGCAGTGCATGGCAGAGATGATCTGTGATGGGATTCACATTCATCCATCTGTGATCCGCGCTACATTTAAGATATTTGGACCAGAGAGGATTGTACTGATCAGTGATTCTATGATGGCTACCGGAATGGAGAATGGAACCTATCAGCTGGGTGGACAGGAAGTAACGATGAAGGACTGTAAGGCAACTTTGAAGGACGGTACGATTGCCGGTTCTGCTACGAACCTGTATGATTGTATGCGCAAGGCTGTTTCTTTTGGTGTTCCCCTTGAAGAAGCGATTTTTGCAGCAACACGAAATCCGGCAAAGAGTATTGGTATTTATGATGAAGTTGGTTCCCTTTCTGTTGGAAAGAAAGCGGATATTCTTCTTGTAACAGATGATCTGGAGCTGAGAGAAGTGCTATGACAGAACTTTTTTGCGGAAAATTTTTTCCACTATGTAACGAGAGATAAAGAGGGAATATGAATGGATAGAAGGGTTTTGCGCGAAAGAATGCGCAGGAAACAGCGCCAGATAAGACGAAGGAAGATCATTAAGCTGGTTACCTATGTTGTGGCAATGGTGCTGGCTGTGATTTTTGTAATAAGAGGAGTGATTTTTCCAATCGTAAGTCGTGTGGGAGGAAAGAGTACTGGAAAATCACAGAGCGTGCAGGCGGATGCAGGTGACGGAGCTGCTTCGAATGCGGATTCCAATTCTACAGATGCTCTGAGACAGCCTCTGAAAGGACAGAGCGATGTGACCAAGGTTTCTTCACTGACTCCAGGCTGGCATGAGGATTCCAGCGGACGCTGGTATCAGAATGCAGATGGTACATATTATACCAATGGTTTTGCAGAGATTGACGGAGTGAAATATGCATTTGATTCCAATGGATACATGCAGACCGGCTGGGTGACCAAGGGGGTAAACGATTATTATTTTAATGAGGATGGTTCTTACAATGCTGAGAAGAAACGCCCTTTGATCGCACTTACCTTTGATGATGGTCCGGGACAGTATACAGACAAGCTTCTGGACTGTCTGGAGGAGAACAATGCACATGCTACCTTCTTTATGTTGGGACAGCTGGTTGGACAGTATCCGGACGAAGTGAAGAGAATGGTGGAACTTGGCTGTGAGATCGGAAACCATTCCTGGGATCATCAGGATATGCTGAATCTGAGTATTGATGATGTTATAAAGGAATTCGGCGATACCGATCAGGCATTGATTGATGCCTGTGGACAGGAGTCCACGGTAATTCGTCCGCCTTATGGAGACTGCAATGATGAAATTATTTCGGCAGTTGGGAAACCTTTTATTTTGTGGTCTATTGACAGTCTGGACTGGAAATATCTGGATGCAGATCTGGATTACAATGGCATTATGAATGACAGCAATCTGGGAGACGGAGCCGTTATTCTGATGCATGATATTCATGGTCCTTCAGTTGATGCGGCACTCAGACTGATTCCAGATCTTATTGCACAGGGATATAAACTGGTAACGGTAAGTGAGATGGCAGCGGCGAAGAATGTTACCCTTCAGCCAGCAAAATATGCAGAGTTCTGGCAGAGCGCCCTTGATGCAGGTTATGTGCCTGGATATAATGGAAATGGCTCTTCTGAGGACTCTTCCACAGATGGAACTTCTGATGGCAGTTCAGATGACAGCAGTAATGGAGATGAGAGCGACTTCAGTGATGGTTCCGGTGATGGAAGCGACGGCAGTGAAAGTGACGGATACACAGACGGCAGTGAGAATAGCGAAGGGGATTTTAGCAGCGACTCAGGCGAATAACGGAGAAAATAAGAGGCTCTAGAGCCTGTCTGGCATATGTGTTAAGCTTCGGGACTTCCGGAAATCGCAGATGCTGTATAGTGTGAATGATAGTATACGCTTGTACTTATGAGAAAAATGTCAAAGTACAGGCGTATTTTTTTACAGTAAAAATGAATTTTGATGTAGATTTTTTATGAATAATAGACAAGTTTTTGGTGGCATGGAGGAAAAGAGTATGCTATAATGTGCATAAGAATTTGAAAGTTTAGGGAGGTAACTTTCTGATGGGAGAGAAATTACAGTTTACAGAGCTTGACCAGTATCTCTTTGGTCAGGGAACCCATTATGATGTTTACAGAAAGCTTGGCGCACATCCTGTGAAACAAGGGAAAAAAGAAGGTGTTTATTTTGCAGTATGGGCACCTAATGCGCAAGCTGTTTCTGTAATTGGAGAGTTTAATGACTGGAATGAACAGGCTGCTCCAATGAAAAAGGCAGGTCCGATCGGTGTATTTGAGACATTTGTCCCTGGAGCGAAGATTGGACAGCTGTATAAGTTTTTTATTGTAGGAATGAACGGGGAGCATATTTATAAAGCTGACCCTTATGCAAATGAGGCAGAATTAAGACCGGGAACGGCATCCAGAATCACGGATATCGGGGATTACAAATGGAAAGATACCACCTGGATGAAGAATCGTCAGAAATTTGACGAGACTAAGGATGCCATGGCGATCTATGAGGTACATCCTGGCTCCTGGATGAAGCATCCGGCTACAGAGGAGAATGAGAAAGGCTTTTTCAATTACAGGGAACTGGCGGTGAAGCTTGCCCAGTATGTGAAGGATATGGGCTATACACATGTGGAGCTGATGGGGATTGCAGAGCATCCCTATGACGGTTCCTGGGGATATCAGGTCACCGGTTATTATGCACCTACTTCCCGCTATGGAACACCCCAGGATTTCAAATATCTGGTAGATTATCTTCACAGACAGAAAATCGGGGTTATTCTGGACTGGGTGCCGGCACATTTTCCCAAGGATGCCCATGGACTGGCGAATTTTGACGGAACTGCAGTTTATGAGCATGCAGATCCCAGACAGGGAGAGCATCCGGACTGGGGAACTAAGATCTACAATTATGGCAGACCGGAGGTAAAGAACTTCCTGATCGCAAATGCCCTGTTCTGGATCGAGGAGTGTCATGTGGACGGTCTTCGTGTGGATGCCGTTGCATCCATGCTGTATCTGGATTATGGAAAGAATGATGGTCAGTGGGTAGCCAATAAATATGGCGGAAATCAGAATCTGGAAGCAATTGAGTTTTTTAAGCATCTGAATACAGTGGTTCTTGGAAGAAACCATGGTACTGTAATGATTGCAGAGGAGTCTACCGCATGGCCGAAGGTTACAGGTAAGGCAGAGGATGACGGCCTTGGATTTTCCCTAAAATGGAACATGGGCTGGATGAATGATTTCCTGGGCTATATGCATTATGACCCGGTATTCCGCGGTTACCACCATGGCGAGCTGACCTTCAGCTTCATCTACGCCTGGAGTGAGAACTTTATCTTAAGTCTCTCCCACGACGAGGTGGTACACGGCAAGTCTCCCATGGTGGGAAAGATGCCGGGCGACCGGGATTCCGAGCTTAATAACCTGCGGGCGGCTTACGGCTTCATGGCCATGCACCCGGGCAAGAAGCTCCTTTTCATGGGACAGGAATTTGCCACCTTCGATGAATGGAACGAGAAGGAAAGCCTGGACTGGGATCTTCTGCAGTATCAGGATCACAGCGATATGCAAGGCTATGTGAAGGCTCTGAACAGCTTGATAAAGGCGCATCCGGCACTCTACGCAGACGATTGCAGACCTGAGGGCTTCCAGTGGATTAACAATATCTCCGCCAATGAAAATATGCTGGTATTCCTGCGAAAGGCTGAAGGAGAGACCCTGTTAGTGGTATGCAACTTCTCTCCGCTGGTCTATGAGAAGCATAAAATCGGCGTACCCTTCGAAGGCAAATATAAGGAGATCTTCAATAGCGACAGCGAAGAATTCGGCGGATCCGACGTCCGCAATAAGCGGGTGAAGACGTCGAAGAAGTCCGAGTGCGACGGCTTTGAGAATTCCATCGAGATCACGGTTCCGCCCATGGGCGTGGCGGTGTTTGCCTGCACCGAGGAAAAGCTTCCGGTGAAGGAGAAAAAGACGGCTGCGAAGAAGCCGGCGGCCAAAAAGGCAGAGCCGAAAAAAAAGCAGCGCCAAAAAAGAGGCTGTAAAGCCGGAAGCGAAGAAACCGGCGGCAAAAAAGGTAGTAGCAAAGAAGGCTGAAAAACCGGCCGCAAAAACTGCTTCAAGAAAGGGACGTACTGAGAAAGCATGAGGTGTTTAGCCACGGTTGCCGACTCTCCGGAGCTGGCGGCTCAGATTAACGAGAATATAGAAAATGTGACCCAGCAGATCAGCCGGACCCAGGAGTACATTGATAAGTACCTTCCGGTGGTCATAAGCTTTGGCCTCCGGCTTCTGCTGACGATTATCCTGTTTATCGTGGGCAGCAGGCTCATAAAAGTAGTCCGCAAAATCGTCCGTCGTTCCATGGAGCGGACAGGAGCCGACATGGGCGTAATACAGTTTATGGATTCCCTGATTAAACTGCTCCTGTATTTCCTGCTGATCATGTTTCTGGCCGACGGCATCGGCGTGGATACCACCTCTGTCATGGCGCTGGTGGGCTCTGCAGGTCTGACCATCGGTCTGGCTTTTCAGGGCAGTCTGTCCAACTTTGCAGGCGGCGTGCTGATTCTGCTGATCAAGCCATTTAAGGTGGGCGATTATATCATCTACACCTCCGGGAACCTGGAGGGCAAGGTGACCAAGATTGAGATGTTCTACACGACCCTGTTCACGATTGACAATAAAAAGGTCGTGATCCCCAACGGCACCCTGTCTAACAGCAGCCTGATCAACGTGACCGCCGAGGACAAGCGCCGTATCGACATTACTGTGGGCGTCAGCTACACGGCGAATCTGAAGCTGGCCAAAGAAGTCTGCCTGAATCTGCTGGCCGCGCAGCCCGCCGTCCTGCAGGATCAGAATAACATGGTTGTAGTAGACGACCTGGCGGACAGCTCTGTGAATCTGAAGATCTGCTGCTGGGTTTCTGCGGAAGACTACTGGTCGACCCGCTGGGAGCTGATTGAGAAAATCAAGCTGGCTTTTGATGAAAATGGCATTGAGATTCCATTCAATCAGCTGGATGTGAATTTGAAGCAGTAAACGATCCAAATTTACAGATAAGTCAAAAAAGCAATACAACTTTTGGCGAAAAGTTGTATTGCTTTTTCTTTTTCTCATTGACGTATTGTGCAATCTGTTGTATAAATAGAGTATAAATTCGAACGAAGGCAACAAATAAACGAATAAAAGTGGAGGTTATCACAATGAGTACAGTAAAAGATGCTATTTTAAATGGAAAAACATCCCTTGGTATTGAATTGGGTTCCACCCGTATCAAGGCGGTATTGGTGGATGAAAGCTACAAGGCTGTCGCAGTGGGCAATTTTGACTGGGAGAACCAGCTTCGCGACGGTATCTGGACCTATCCTCTGGATCTGGTCTGGAAGGGACTGCAGGGCAGCTTTGCTTCCCTGAAAGAGGACGTGAAGGAAAAATACGGCGTAGAGCTTACCAAGGTAGGTTCCATCGGAATCAGCGCCATGATGCACGGCTATCTGGTATTTGATAAAGACGGAAAGCAGCTGGTGCCCTTCCGCACCTGGAGAAATACCATTACCGGTGAGGCTTCCCGGGAATTGACCGAACTGTTCCAGTACAATATTCCCCAGAGATGGAGCATTGCCCATCTGTATCAGGCGATTCTGAACGGCGAGGAGCATGTGCCGGAGATTACTTTTATGACCACGCTGGCAGGCTACATTCATTGGCAACTGACCGGAGAGAAGACGCTGGGCGTATGTGAAGCCTCCGGTATGTTCCCCATTGATACGGCGACCAAGCAGTTTAACGAGGAAATGCTGGATAAGTTCCAGGCAAAAATAGCGGATAAGGGCTTTGGATGGAAGATTCGCGAAATCCTGCCGAAGGTACAGAATGCGGGAGAGCAGGCAGGCGTGCTGACGGAAGCAGGCGCAAAGCTTCTGGATCCTTCGGGAACTCTGGAGAGCGGCATTCCCATGTGTCCGCCGGAGGGCGACGGAGGTACCGGAATGGTGGCCACCAACAGCGTAGCCCAGAGAACCGGTAACGTATCCGCAGGTACCTCTGTATTTGCCATGATCGTACTGGAGCATGACTTGAAGAAGGTTCATCCGGAGATTGACCTGGTGACCACCCCGGACGGCAGTCTGGTAGGTATGGTACACTGCAACAACTGTACCTCCGATCTGAACGCCTGGGTTGGACTTTTCCGGGAGTTCGCGGAGAGTTTTGGCATGAAGGTAGATATGAACGAGCTGTTCGGCACCCTGTACCGTAAGGCTTTGGAGGCAGATAAGGACTGCGGCGGACTGCTGGCATACAACTATTTCTCCGGCGAGCATCTGACAGGCTTCGAAGAGGGAAGACCGCTGTTTGTCCGCACACCGGACGCGAAGCTTACGCTGGCGAACTTCATGAGAGCACACCTGTATACAGCGCTGGGCGCTTTGAAAACCGGTCTAGATATCCTGTTTAAGGAAGAAGGCGTACAGGCAGACGAGGTCATGGGTCACGGCGGACTCTTCAAGACCAAGGGCGTAGGACAGAGCATCATGGCGGCGGCTATGGACGTTCCGGTTACCGTTATGGAGACCGCAGGAGAAGGCGGCGCCTGGGGTATTGCCCTGCTGGCAGCTTATATGAAAGAAAAGAAGGATGGCGAGAGCCTGGGCGATTACCTGAACAACCGGGTATTCGCAGGCGAGAAGGGCGAAACCCTTGACCCGGATCCGGAGGATGTAAAGGGCTTTGACGCGTTCCTTGCGCGTTACACAGAGGGATTGGCTATCGAGCGTGCGGCTGTGGAGCATCTGAAATAGACAGTAAAACTTAAAACAGGGTGAAAATTTTACAGCGAAAAAGAGGAGACTGTCTGCGCAGCTCCTCTTTTTTTAAACGGGATTATTACTTTCTGGGGAATCTGGTCTTGCCATTCAGATACTTTTTCGCTATAATTGAATAAAATGTCCGCTTAGTGTAGATATCCGTTGTTCGGAAGCGGACGCCGAGGAGGATATGAGAAAATGAAGAAAGACGATGTGCTGGTAGATGAGAAATTTAACAAGCTGGTAGAATACAGCAGCCGTTCCGGAAAAATCGACGTGCGGCTGTATGCGGATTATGATGTGAAACGGGGTCTGCGTGATTCCGGCGGAAAAGGTGTCCTGACCGGACTGACGGAGATTTCCGATGTGGTTTCCTTCGGCTATATCGATGGAGAGCGGGTTCCCATCGACGGCGAACTGTACTTCCAGGGCGTCAATGTGGAGGATCTGATCCGGGGCGAGGCCAACCGCCGGTTTGCCTTCGAGGAGGCAACCTATCTGTTATTGTTCGGAAAGCTGCCCACCAGACAGCAGCTTCATGAATTCATTGATTTGATCGGCATCTACCGGGAGCTTCCGGAGACCTTTGTCCGCGATGTTATCATGAAGGCACCCAGTTCCAATATGATGAATACCCTGCAGAAATGCGTGCTGACCATGTATTCCTATGATCAGAACCCGGAGGATATCTCCATCCACAATATCCTGAAACAGTCTCTGCAGCTGATTGCCCAGTTCCCGCTGTATTCTGTCTACGGTTATCATGCGTACCGTCATTATCATCTGAATAAAAGCCTGATTATCCGGAATCCGAAACCGGATCTGTCCACAGCGGAGAATATCCTGCGTCTACTTCGAAAGGACGGCCAGTATACGGAGCTGGAGGCAAAGGTGCTGGATGTAGCCCTGGTGCTGCACGCAGAGCATGGCGGCGGTAATAACTCTACATTTACCACCCATGTAGTATCCTCGACCGGTACAGATACCTATTCCGCGGTGGCGGCATCCCTCGGTTCCCTGAAAGGCCCCAAGCACGGCGGCGCGAACCTGAAGGTGCAGGAGATGTTCAAGGATATCAAGGCCCATGTGACCAACTGGCGGGATGAGACGATGATTGAGTCTTATTTGCAGCGGATTCTCCGAAAAGAAGCCTTTGACCGGGCAGGCCTTATCTATGGTATGGGGCACGCGGTCTACACAGAGTCTGATCCCCGTGCGGTGATTCTGAAGGAGTACGCGAGAAAGCTGTCCGAGGAGAAGGGCCTGGAGGAAGAGTTTAACCTCTACGAGCGCGTAGAGCGTATCGCAGGCGACTGCCTCATGTCAGGCCGCAGACTCTTAAAGCCTGTCTGCGCGAATGTGGACTTCTACAGCGGCTTTGTATACAGCATGTTGGGTCTGCCGGAAGAACTGTTTACCCCGATCTTCGCGATTTCCCGTATCTCCGGATGGAGCGCGCATCGAATCGAGGAAATCGTCAATGCGGGCAAGATTATCCGTCCGGCTTACAAGTATGTGGGGCACCATGTGCCTTATCTCGATCTGGATGAGCGGGAGAGCGCTTATGCGGAGGAAGAAGAGAATAAAGAGAAATAGATTATAGGCTGTGTACAGCCGTAACAAATAAATAGTGCTTCGGAAACACGCAGATTTTCATGCTCCTCGCAGGCGGCTTATACGCATCTGACCGGCCAACTCGGACCCAAGGGTCCTCAAACAGGGCCTCCTTCAGATGCGAATAAGCCGTCTGCGAGGAGTAGGGAAATCTGCGTATTCCCACAGGGTGAATTCTCTCTTCCCGCAGTACATAACGTATATTTTCCCCCACATCTTCATATGATCCAACAATCGGATAACGCACGGATGTGATACTATGAAAAAATTCCTGTCCCTTCTGGTAGCTCTTATTCTGGCGCTGCAATTTCCGGTGATATCGGCCTGGGCGGAGGAAACTCCGGCGGATACGCTGGGGATCTCGGCGCCTTCTGCGATCCTGATGGAAGCGTCCACCGGTACGGTGGTGCTGGAGAAAAACGCCCATGAGCAGCTGCCGCCGGCCAGCGTGACGAAGGTGATGACGCTGTTACTTATTTTTGACGCCATTTCCCAGGGGAAAATCCATCTGGACGATACAGTGACCACCTCGGAGTACGCCGCGTCCATGGGCGGTTCCCAGGTGTTTCTGGAGGCCGGGGAAACCCAGAGCGTGGATACGATGATCAAGTGCATCTCCGTGGCCTCGGCCAATGACGCGTCCGTGGCCATGGCCGAGTATGTGGCCGGGACGGAAAGCCTCTTTGTGGAAATGATGAATGAGCGCGCCAAGAGTCTGGGCATGAATGACACCCATTTCGTCAATTGCTGCGGTCTGGATACAGAGGGGCATGTGACCAGCGCCTACGACATCGCGCTGATGTCCCGGGAGTTGATTACAAAGTATCCGCAGATCCATAATTATTCGACCATCTGGATGGAAAATATCACCCACACCACGAAGCGAGGAACAGAAGAGTTCGGATTGACGAACACCAATAAGCTGATTCGCCAATACCCCTACGCCACAGGCCTGAAAACAGGATCCACCAGTTTGGCGAAGTTCTGCGTATCAGCCACGGCGGAAAAAGACGGCATCGAACTGATAGCCGTGATTATGGCAGCGCCCGACCCCAAAGGCCGGTTTGCGGACGCTACAGCTCTTCTGAATTATGGCTATGCCAAGTGTACCTTGTACCGGGATACGGACGAACTGCCGCCGGTGGCAGTACCCGTGCGGGGCGGTGTGGAAGAGGAGATACTGGGAGAATACGGAACCCCCTTTTCCTATCTGAGTACTACGGGTCAGGACTTGACCGGAATCGAAAAAAAGTGGTATGCTAAAAGAGAAATCGAGGCTCCGGTAGAGAAAGGACAGCAGATCGGAAAGCTGGTTTATTATCTGGACGGCACGGAGCTTGGAAATGTGGAAATTACAGCGGCGGAAGCGATTGAGCGGGCGGATTACCTGCATTATGTGAAACAGAGTTTCGGCTGCTGGCTTTTGTAAGGAACCGCCCGGAATATGAATTTCCGGGGCGTGAATTGATAAAGAGGAAGAAGGGAAGAGGTACAAATGAATTTTCTGATTTTAGACGTGGGAACCTCCAGCATGCGGGGCATCCTGTTCCGTGGCAATGGAGAAATGCTTCATACAGTGCAGAAGACCTATCAGGTCATTACCCTGGATCATGGCTGGGTGGAGCAGAATCCGCTGGATTTTAAGGACCATATGACGGCGATTGTAAAGGAGTCCGCTGCCTGGGCGGGGGAGCATGGAGAGTCCATCGACGCGGTGGCGATTACCTCCCAGCGTTCTTCGGTGATTCCGGTAGATGAGAACGGCAATCACCTGGGCAACGCGCAGATGTGGCAGGATAAGCGTACTGTGCCCATGTGCAGGGCCATGGAGGAGCACCACAGGGAGATCTTCAAGCTCTGCGGTTCCCGGGTCAATCCGGTGTTCTCCGGCGCGAAGATGAAGTGGATGCGGCAGAATCAGCCGGATTTATATGAGAAGGCTTACAAGCTGACCGTGATTCCGGATTATCTGGTGTATCATATGACAGGAGAGTTCGCTACAGACTGGACCTACGGCAGCCGTTCCCTTCTGATGAACCTGAAGACCTGCCAGTGGGACGACCGGCTTCTGGAGCTTTTTGAGGTGGATAAGGAAAAGCTCTGCGAGCTCCACGCGCCGGGCAGCATTCTGGGACGGACCACAAAGGCATTTGCGGAGGAGACAGGACTTGCCGAGAGAACGCCGGTCATCAGCGCAGGCGGCGATCAGCAGTGCGGTATGCTGGGCCAGGGCGTGGTAAAGGACGGCCAAGTATCCCTGACGTTGGGTACGGGCGGCTTCCTTCTGACCACCTGTAAGGAAGTGCCGGAGAACCTGGACTGGGACGTGGTATGCAATGCTTCTTCGGCAGCAGGTAACTATATCCTGGAGGCCAATATGCTGACCTGCACCTCCGCCATGGAGTGGTGCAAGCGAAATTTCTTCCGGGAGGAGACGGACTTTTACGGCAAGCTTGACGATATCCTGAACGGCATTCCGGCGGGCTCCCATGGCTGCATGGCGCTGCCTTATTTCCAGGGACGGTCCACGCCGGACTGGAACAGCGAGGCCACTGCGGAGTTCGCAGGACTGACTCTCGGCACTACGAGAGAGGACATGCTGAAGGCGTTGCTGGAGGGCATCTGCATGGAGATTGGCAATAATATCGCTTCTTTTGAGAAGTATGTGCCCCTCCACAAGATCCTCATCAACGGCGGCCTCTCCAAGTGCGAGGCCTTCAACCAGATGCAGGCCGATATTTACGGCAAGCCGGTCATCCGCATGGACAACGCCGAGAGTACTGCCATCGGCGCCCTGATGGTAGCCACCGTCACCATGGGCGAGTACGCCGACGTGGCCGAGGCTTTCGACAAGATCCGCGAGGGTACAGGCTCCAAGGAGTATACGGTAAATGCGGAGAAGCACGCGGTATATGAGGAGCTGCGGGCGAAGATGAATGAGAGATATCAGCGGGAGAACGGGTAAAATACATTACGGTCTCGGATGCGGGGCATGAAAAATTTTCTTGCAGATTGCATTTCCCGGAGAAATATGGTAATCTAACAGCATGTCTGATTTTAAAATTTTTGAATACGAAATAAATACAGCAAAGCTTCCGGCCGGTTCTACTGGGCCGGTCTTTGTTATGCTTGCGGATCTTCATAATTTCAGCTATGGGGAAGGCAATGAGCGGCTGGCTGAGGCGATTTTCGCCCAGGAACCGGACGCGGTGCTGGTGGCGGGCGATCTGCCGGTGGGCAGGCCAGGCGCGGATTTCACGCCGGCGCTGGAGCTGATAAGGCGGCTCCGGGAGGGCGGACTTCCGATCTTCTATGGCAACGGCAACCATGAGTACCGCATGCGCCTGCACCCGGAGCTCTATGGAAACATGTATACAGAATACACGGCGGCCCTTAGAGAGTACGGCGTGAAGCCTCTGGAAAATGAAAAGGTCTCCTTTTCCGCTAAGGGTCTTGACATGGATATCTACGGCTACGAGCTGCCCGAGTTCTATTATAAGAAATTTTGCAGAGCCATTTTCCGTCAGGAGGATCTGGAGAAGGCCATCGGACGCCCCGATCCGACGAAGTTCAATATCCTGCTGGCTCACAACCCCATCTATTTTGACAGCTACGCCTGGTGGGGCGCGGATCTGACCGTATCCGGTCATCTGCACGGCGGTATCATAAGGATTCCGGGCATCGGCGGGATCATCACGCCCCAGGCGAAATTATTTCCCAGGTATGACGCGGGGAAGTTTAAAAAGAATGGAAAGAACCTGGTGGTAAGCCGGGGCCTGGGCACGCATACAGTGAATATACGGATCTTTAATCCGGCAGAGCTGTCGGTGATTCGTCTGAAGGGAGAATAACATGGGCATCCCCGTGAAACTGCCTGCATTTGAGGGTCCCTTGGACCTTCTTCTGCATCTGATAGAAAGCAACAAAATTGATATTTACGATATCCCCATTGTGACCATTACGGATCAGTATATGGAATACATCCGCGCCATGGAGAAAAAAGATCTGAACGTCATGAGCGAATTCCTGGTGATGGCGGCGACCCTGCTGGAGATTAAGGCGAAGATGCTGCTGCCCGCCGAGGTGGACGAAGAGGGCGAGGAGATCGACCCGAGAGCCGACCTGGTGGAGCGCCTGCTGGAGTACAAATTGTACAAATGTATGGCCGAGCAGTTGAAGGGACGTCAGGGAGAGGCAGAGCGGAGTCTCTACCGGGAGGCGGATATTCCCAAAGAAGTGTCTGCCTACACGGCTCCCGTGGAACTGGACGAGCTCCTCGGCGATCTGACACTGGTTCGGTTAAACGAAGTGTTTCAGGCAATTTTGCGCCGCACTGAGGACAAGATCGACCCCATTCGAAGCAAATTCGGTGAGATCGAGAAGGAAGAGGTCAGCCTGGAGGACAAGATGGTCTATGTGGAGGAGGAACTTCTTCGGCACCCCCGCACCAGCTTCCGGGGTATTCTGAAGGCTTCCGGCAAGCATGGGAAAATGCAGGTTATCGTGACCTTTCTGGCCATTCTGGAGCTGATGAAGGTAGGTAAATTGAACATAAAGCAGGATGACACCTTCGGAGAAATCTATATCGAAGCGGGAGACGCCCTCGGAACGCCGGTGGCGTCCGCAGAGCAAGAGGAGTAAGACGTGGAAGAGAAGAGAACGGAAAGCGAGATCCGGGCGGCGGTGGAAGCCATATTGTTTGCGGCCGGGGATTCAGTGGAAAATGAGAGGCTTGCGGAGGCACTGGAACTGGATAAGCAGGAGATGAACGATATTCTGAAGCGGATGGCCCTGCGTTACGAAGAGGCGGATCGGGGCATCCGTCTGGTGGAGCTTAGTGGAGCCTGGCAGCTCTGCACGAAGACGGAGCACTATGAGGAGCTGATCCGGGTGGTAAAGCAGCCGAAGAAGACACTCCTCACCGACGTGCTGCTGGAGACCCTGTCCATCGTGGCCTACAAGCAGCCTGTGACCCGTCTGGAGGTAGAGAAAATCCGTGGCGTCAAGAGCGACCACGCAGTCAATAAGCTGGTGGAGTACGGTCTCATCGAAGAAGTGGGCCGCATGGACGCGCCGGGACGCCCCATTCTCTTTGGTACCACCGAGGAATTCCTGCGCCGGTTCGGCGTCAATTCCGTGGGCGATCTGCCACAGGCCACGCC
>USDU01000037.1 GCA_900553635.1 uncultured Lachnospiraceae bacterium
TTAGCGGACACTGTGTGCCACCTGCGGACCTCACGTCCGCGGGTGGCACATAGCGTCCGCTAAAACGCTGTACACTGGATAACAACATCGCCCCGGTCCGTCCATTTTACTTTAGCAACTCAACCGCAATTCCGCAGAAAGCCTTCACCCCATTGACAAGGGCTTCCTCCCGGAAATTAAACCGTTCGTTATGAAGCGTTCCTGTGCAGCAGCTCAGATTCATAAAATAGCAGGACTGTCCGCCATGGCTCTGCACCCGCTCCGACATATAAGAATAATCCTCACTGCCTCCGGCTCCGCCCTTCTTCAGCCGAACCACCGGCAGATGCAAATCCTCCTCACAAACCTTCGCCAGCCGATCCGCCAGCGCATCATCATTGCTTCCATTCATGGCTGCGCCCATCAGCTTCATCTCGCAGGTACAGTCGTGCATTTCGGCTGCGCTGCGGATAATCCGCTCCGCGTACTCCTTCATATAGGTATTGGCCTCCGTGGTCATGCCCCGGACTTCCATCTCCATGTGCGCATGCTCACAGATAATATTCCGTCCGGTTCCCGCAACCACCTTTCCCACATTTATCCGGGTATCTCCCTTACCGCTCCGGGGAATGGCGTGCAGGTTCAATATCGCCGTAGCCATGGCCAGCATAGCGTTTTTCCCTTCTTCCGGAGAAGCCGCCGCATGGGAGCCTTTTCCATAAAATTCCACATCATACTTTACGGTAGCCAGACTCTCGCCGCCGCCGATTCCGATGGCTGCTTCCTTCTGCTCCGGTCCGCCTCCCATATGGGCGCCCAACACATAATCCACATCGTCCAGATGTCCGTGCTCCACAATGGACTTCGCGCCGCGCACGCCTTCCTCCGCTGGCTGGAAGATAAACTTCACCGTTCCGTGAAGCTGTTCCCGCAGTTCGCAGAGAATTTTGGCGGTTCCCAGTCCTACCGTCATATGACCGTCATGGCCGCAGGCATGCATGACACCCGTATTGCGGGACGCGAACCCCTCTTTTGCCGGGTAGTGCGCCTCTTCCTTGCACTCCAGCACCGGCAGCGCGTCCATATCAAACCGGAATGCCACCGTTGGTCCTTCGCCGCAGCGCAGGATTCCAACCACACCGGTGAATCCACCTTTTGTATCGGGAAGATACGCAAGATCTGTGCCCTCCTGGGCCGCCGCCTCCTCATAATGCCGCTCCAGCGCCTCGTCCGCAGGCAGACCCATCCTGGCTTCATCCAGGCACACATCGCGTCCCACCAGCACCTCGTCACAGCCAACTCTTTTCAAATAAGATGCAATGATAGAGGATGTCCGCATTTCCATCCATCCCAGCTCCGGATAGCGATGAAAATCCCTCCGGATCTTCACCAGCTCCTGTTTCATGGTCTCAGCCTTTCCTGTGATCTTCGTATAAATCTCTCTGCGCTCCATTCTGTTCCCTTTCTCTTTTATCTCCAGATTTTCGGGTATCCAAAAGGATTCGCCGGTCTTTCCCAAGTCCCGGCGAATCCTTTTCCACATTTCTTTTGATTTTCCTATTCAAAATCTACATCCAGATAAGGATTTCTCACCTTATCAAATTCACCCGCATCCGCAGCCTCGGCGAATTCCGGCTTCATGGGAACGCGTCCGATGATCTGCAGCTTCTCCTCACCTGCGATTTCCTCCAGATGGCTCTTACCGAAGGGATACAGCTTCTTTCCGCAGTCCGGGCACTCCAGCCAGGAATAATTCTCTACCACGCCCTTTACCGGAATCTTCATCTGATCTGCCATACTCAGCGCCTTCTTCACGATCAGCTGTACCAGATCCTGCGGAGAGGTCACGACTACAATCTCGCTGACCGGCAGGGACTGGAATACAGTCAGGGGTACATCGCCGGTTCCGGGCGGCATATCCACCAGCAGATAATCCAGATCGCCCCAGATGACGTCGGTCCAGAACTGCTTTACAATATTGGCAATGATGGGGCCTCTCCAGATAACCGGAGTGTCCTCAGTGGGCAGCAGCAGATTCATGGACATGAGCTTAATTCCATTTTTTGTCATTCGCGGCTCAATTCCCATATCGCTCGCTTCCGCAGCGCCATGAACGCCGTACATTCTCGGAATGGACGGTCCTGTAATATCCGCGTCCAGGATACCCACCTGGTAGCCCTTCGCCGCCAGCTCGTTGGCCAGAGAAGCGGTCACCATGGATTTTCCCACGCCGCCCTTGCCACTGACTACGCCGATAACCCGGCGCACACAGCTGTATTCGTTGCACTCTGCCTGCAGGCTTACCGGAGTCTGTTCCTTTGCCTTGCTGGGACATCCCTCGCAGCTTGATTTATCGCAGCTTGTATTGCTGCATGATTTTTCAGACATAAAGATACCTTCTTTCCCTTTTACTCATAAGCTTTATTCTAGCACAGAATTTCCGGAAATACCAGCTTCCCGCGCCACTTTCCATTTTCATAGTAACAGATGCTTTTAAAACTTCTTCCGCCAGGTCACCGGCGCCAGCAGCATCATAATCGGCAGAATCTCCAGACGGCCAATCAGCATGTCAAAGCTTAAAACAATCTTCGAGAAGCAGGAAAAGGCTGAAAAATTCTCCACCGGTCCCACCTTTGCCAGGCCCGGTCCTACATTATTGAGCGTAGTCAGAACCGCTGTAAAGTTTGTAGTGAAATCAAAGTTATCTACAGAAACCAGTAATACCGACACACATAAAATCACAAAATAGCAGATCGTATACACATATACGCCGTGTGTTTCTTCATTCGTCAGCCTTTTGCCATCCAGCTTCACCACATTGACCGATTTCGGATGCAGAATCTGCCTTGTCTCCTTCGTAATGGTTCGCCCCAGAATCATGATACGTGATACCTTCATACCGCCGCCCGTACTTCCGGCACAGGCTCCCACTACCATCAGCATCAGCAAAATGGTTTTGGAAAATTCCGGCCACAGATCAAAATTGGCCGTCACAAAGCCGGTGGTCGTGATAACCGATACCACCTGGAAGGCCGCGTAACGGAAAGCGTGCAGCACGCCGCCGTACAGATTCATAATATTAATCGTGATCAGCACGATGGCCGCCGCCACGATTCCCAGATAATTCCGCAGCTCCTCATTTTTAAAGAAGCCCTTGACGTTCTTCATGAGCAGCAGAAAATACAGGTTAAAATTAATACCGAACAGCAGCATAAAAACAGTAATGACGCCGTCGATATAAGCACTGTTAAAAGCCGCCACGCTGGCGTTCCGGTCGGAGAAGCCTCCGGTTCCGGCTGTACTGAAGGTGTGAATCACTGCCTGGTACAGATTCATGTCGCCTGCCAGCAGGAAAATGACCTCCGCCACAGACAGCCCCAGATACATGGTGTACAGAATCCGCGCCGTGGTACGCGCCTTGGGCACCAGCTTATCGCAGGTGGGTCCCGGTATCTCCGCACGCATCAGGAACATGGAATTCTTATTGCTTAAGGGGAGCACCGCCATGACGAATACCAGCACGCCCATGCCGCCCACCCAGTGGGTCAGGCAGCGCCAGAAATTCATGCACTTGGGCAGCCCCTCAATATCTCTTAAAATCGTGGAGCCCGTGGTCGTAAAGCCCGACACCACCTCAAAGAACGCATCTTCAAACCGGAGGATGCAGCCCGAAAGCAGGAAAGGCAGCGCGCCGAATACCGACCACAGAACCCAGGCCAGTGCCACGATAAGGAACCCCTCCTTGGCGTAAATGGCCGTATTCTCCGGCTTTCGGGAGCCCAGAAACGATACCAGGAGCAGGAGCATCGCAGTCAGCAGGAAGCTGATACCTTCCATTTCCCCATATAAAAATGACACAAAGGCCGGGAAAAGCAGCAGAAAACCTTCTATCAGAAGCATTTTCCCCACGATGTATCTTATCATTCCGTAATTCATAGCTTTCCCCCACTAGCGCATGATGTCCTGCAAATCCTCGAGACCCTGCTCCATGGAAATGACAATGACATTATCGCCCACCTCCAGCGTATCATTTCCGCCGGGTATGATGGTACGGCGGTTCCGTACAATGCAGGCTACCAGATGGTTGCTCTTCAGCTTCAGATTCTTCAGCGGAATGCCGGTGTACCTGGTTTTCTCCCGGATCCGGAACTCCAGCGCCTCGATCTTGCCGCCAATCAGCTTATACACTGTCTCCACATTGGCGCTTCCCATGGAATTCCGCATGGCGCGCACATAGCTGGTAATCACGTTGGCCGTAACGTTCTTCGCGGAAACCACGCTCTCCATGCCCAGCTGATCCATCATGCTCTGCAGACCCTCGTCGTTGACCTTGGTGACAATCTTCGGCACATGACGGCTTTTCGCGTACATGGACATGATGATATTTTCCTCATCCATACCGGTCAGGGTTACAAAAGCGTCCGCCTTGGAAATTCCTTCCTCCTCCAGAAGCTCGTGATCGGTGGCATTGCCATGGATAATCGTCGCTTTGGGAAGCAGATCGCAGAGCTCCATGCAGCGCTTCTCGTCCACCTCTATAATCTTGACCTGCATACCAAGCTCCAGAAGCTGGCTGCCCAGATAATAGGCCACCCGACCGCCGCCGCAGATCATGACATTTTTAGCCTTGCTGATGATACCCTTGGTAAGCTTCAGGAACTTCTCAATCTCCGGATGGGAAGCTGTAATGTTAATCTTGTCGCCGGGCTGGGGCACAAAATTACCATCGGGAATATAGACCGCTCCGTCCCGCTGCACCGCACAGACCAGCATTTTGATCTGATGCTTTTTATATAACTCGCTTAAAGAAAGACCCTCGATGGAGCTGTGAGACGGATAGGTCACCTCCACCAGCTCGACCCGACCCTTTACGAAGGTCTCGAGCTTCGCCGCAGACGGGAAGATCAGAACCCGGGATATCTCCCCCGCCAGGGCCCGCTCCGGATTTACCGCCATACTCAGCTTCAGATCCTCCTTCAGCAAATCGATCTGATTATGATAAATCGGATTCCGCACACGGGCGATGGTCTGCCTGGCTCCCAGCTTTCTGGCCAGCAGGCAGCAGAACAGGTTCATCTCGTCTGTGGACGCGCAGGCAATCACCAGATCTGCCCCCGGCACGTCCGCCTGACGCTGAATATCTGCGCTGGCTCCATCGCCCACCACACAGGATACGTCCATCTCATTGACCGCGTCCCTGAGCTTTCGTTCACTTTTGTCAATCAGTGTCACATTGTATTTTTCACCGGACAGCTGCATGGCGAGCTTATGTCCCACTTTTCCGTCCCCGATGATTACAATATCCATTTCTTCCTCTCCCTCTTATCGAAACCGGTCTGTCTCAAAATGCTCCATGGTCTTCAGACAGTTCAGAATCTCCCGGTATTTATCCCGGACAGTACCCTGTCCCAGTGTGATATCCAGAGACACCGCGATGCTCTCCAGAAGCTGCTCGTCCACATAGGCCTCCCACGCCTGAAACAGCTCCAGCTTGTCCCGGTAGCTCTCTGCCTCCAGGAACCGGAGCAACAGCGGATTCATCTGCTGTGGTTCTTCGATTTTCTCAAAGCGCCAGGTCTGCTCTGCGTCCGGATACTTCTCCCTGTCCACTTCGCTTGCAAACTCTTCGTAGGGGCGCACCCAGAATTCTTCCTCCCCGTACAGTGCCTGATACACGACTACCTTCTCTTCCGTATTCGCGTCACGCGCAATGGCCGTCACCTGATACTGGCCACCTTTAAAATGGCGATAATATTCGCCTGCTTTAATCTCTCTCACAGCCATTCCTCTTTCTTTGTATATTCGGAGATAGTAATGCCTATTTTATGAGCATATTCCAACTTTTCGAAGGTGTCAAGTCTTTCAGCATAAAAAACCGGGGACCTTACAGTTCCCCGGGCAGTACAGATACATCATTTTTAATTGTAGACAGCACATATAAGGTCTTGGTCCAGGCTACACCGGGCATTTCCTTGATATCCTGGTGTATGATTTCCAGGCTCTTGGAAGAGTCTGTCACGATCTTCAGCAGATAATCCACATCTCCCGCGATATAATAGCACTCCGCCACATTGTTATGGGCGTAGGCCGCTTCCGCAAATTCTTTTCCGTATTTGGGGTGTTCCAGACGCACAGAGATAAATACGGTCAGGTCATTGCCCAGCTGCTTCTCGTCCAGCACCACCGTGTACTGCTGAATGACGCCCTTCGCTTCCATTTTCCGAATCCGCTCTATTACCGCCGATACAGACAGGTTGATGGTCTGACTGATGGTTGACGCCGTCTGTCTGGAATTATCCTTCAGACATTTCAAAATGCTTAAATCAATGTTGTCCATACTTCTTCCTCCTCGCCCGGTCCGCTGCCACAAAAATAAGAAAAGACGGCTTGCTCCTCGCAAACCGCCTTGTTTACCGTTGGACTTATCTTACCAGAAAAAATATTTCCTGTAAAGTCCTAATTTACACAAAATTTTGTTTTTTGAAGCGTTTTTCTTTAGAAATATACCATCTCTTCCTCAGGGGGCTCCGCAGACTTCAGCGCCTTGGTATAAAGCACCGGTCCTTCCTCGCCGGAATACTCGTCTCGCTTCTCCACATAGACCTTCGCGGTCACAGTCAGCCACTGGCCATTTTTCAGCTTATCCACATTGTGGCTGCGACACAGGAAGCCTAAGAATACGGTGTCGTCGGCACAGCAGGTCATGGCTTTTCTGCCCGGTACGAAATAGCCCGGAGTCATCCGGCGCGGCTTCATGACGCGGCCCTTGAACCGGATGGTCTTGCCATCGTAGTGCTCGGGGTGATCCATGGCATCCACATACCAGATACCGTAATCAATGTCGCTGATGTCGATGATATCCGCGTTCAGGTCGAAGGGAAGCTCATCCTCGAACTCGAAGGGCTCGCCGCCCTCCTGCTCGAATTCCACCTGGGCCCGGGGATTCACGGCACGAATGTTGCGCTTATAGGACGCCGCCTTTGTCCCCTCCACGCAACGGTCAAAGATAACCAGATCGGAATCCTGTACCATATCCATAAACAGAGACTTCATGTTCTGCATATACAGGTCAAAGGTGCCTGCGTCCACCAGGGTAATGCCCTGGGCCGGGAACCAGCCCTTCGGGAAACGCATTTCCCGGAACAGCTGCATGCCCCACATGCCATTCCACTCAATCATAACCTGACTGGGCTTGTACTTCTTCTGGCATTCCTCCAGGAACTCGGCAGTAAACTCCGCCTTGCCCTCGATGGTCACCAGTGTGGTGTCATAGGACTCCAGCACATGCAGGTCATACTCCTCCTCACCCTCTTCGCAGGCGATAAGCAGGGTCTTGCCACCGTCGGAGAAATAGGGGTCGGACAGGGTCTCCTGTATAAATGTGGTCTTTCCGCTCTCCAGAAAGCCATTTACCATATAAATTGGGATTTTATTTGCCATACTATCTTCCTCATTATACTCCGAAGAGTTCCTTCAGACCATCCTCATCAAGCAGAGAACCGATGACGCAGAGACGTCCGGTGTAATCCGGATTACCCTCGCGGATCTCGTACTCCTCCGGTACGAAGTCAAACTCCATCCAGCTTCCATCCGTATTCTGAATGATACCCTTGGCACGTAAAATCAGACCGTACAGACCGGATTTGCTAAGTGTCTCCAGAATCTTCTCCAGTTCTTCGCGGCTGAAGCGCTTCGGGGTCTCTACGCCCCAGCTGGTAAATACTTCGTCTGCATGGTGATGGCCGTCGTGATCGTGATGATGGTGTTCATGATCGTGGCAGCCGCAGGTGCAGCCCTCGCCGTGATCATGGTCGTGATCATGATGATGCTCGTGATCGTGGTCATGATGATGTTCATGCTCGTGATCATGGTCGTGATGGTGCTCATGCTCATGGTCGTCATCATCCTGATCCAGGTCGCCCATATCCAGCTCCGCATGCTTCATGGCGTCCAGAATCTGCTTGCCGTTCAGCTGCTCCCAGGGAGTGGTGATCATTGTAGCCTTGTCATTATGCTCACGCAGCATCTTTACCGCCTCTGCAAGCTTCTCCTCGGTCATGCTCTGGGTACGGCTCAGTACGATGGTACCCGCATGCTCTACCTGGTTGTTGAAAAACTCGCCGAAGTTCTTCATGTACATCTTACACTTCTTGCCGTCTACAACAACGATAGAACTGTCGATGTGTACGTCCATGTGGCCCGCCACATTCTGGACTGCCTTCATAACGTCAGACAGCTTGCCAACACCTGACGGCTCGATCAGGATGCGATCCGGTGCATAGGTATCAATAACCTCCTTCAGCGCAGTTCCAAAGTCTCCTACCAGAGAACAGCAAATGCAGCCGGAATTCATCTCATTTACCTGTACGCCGGCCTCCTTCAGGAAGCCTCCGTCGATGCCGATCTCACCGAACTCATTCTCAATCAGTACGATCTTCTCGCCCTTGAATACTTCTTCCAGAAGCTTTTTAATCAGTGTTGTTTTTCCGGCTCCCAGGAAACCGGAAATAATAGTAATCTCTGTCATTTTCTTTACCTCCAGATCTTACGGCACCAGCAAACATGCTTTCCTGATGCTAATTATTCTCAACAACAAAGAGCGCTATGCGCAGCCTATGGCTGCATCATGCGCTCTGTTTCTTCGGTCTTATGCCAGCTTGCTCTTAGCAACTTCTGCCAGAGTAGCGAATCCAGCCGGATCATTTACTGCCATGTCAGCCAGTACCTTACGGTTCAGCTCAACCTCAGCCTGCTTCAGTCCATACATGAACTTGCTGTAGGACAGTCCGTTCAGACGTGCTGCTGCGTTGATACGAGCAATCCAAAGCTGACGGAACTGACGCTTTCTCTCTTTTCTTCCTGCGTAGGAGCTGGTCAGTGCTCTCATCACGGACTGCTTTGCTACACGATACTGCTTGCTTCTTGCTCCTCTATAACCCTTAGCGAGCTTTAATACTCTGTTATGTCTTTTCTTAGCGCCTAAACCGCCTTTAATTCTTGCCATTTCTTCTTTCCTCCTTGAAACTTCTCACTTCCGCTTAATCTGTGACTTACAGATACGGCAGAATCTTCTTCATGCTCTTTACGTTGGTTGCATCCGTAATGGTAGCTTTTCTGAGATTTCTCTTTCTCTTCTGAGATTTCTTGGTTAAGATATGGCTCTTATAAGCTTTCATTCTCTTGAGTTTGCCTGTACCTGTTACTTTGAAACGCTTTGCAGCTGCTCTGCTTGTCTTAATTTTTGGCATTTTATATACTCCTCCTATCCTAGTATCCTTTTCCAAATTTGTATCAAATCATTGCCGCCTGCGCGGTTGATTTCAAAATTTTACTGACGCTTCTCTGCCAGAAACATCATCATCTGACGGCCTTCCATCTTCGGAGCCTTCTCCACTACAGCCACGTCGGACATCTTCTCTGCAAATACGTCGAGAATCTGCTTTGTCTTCTGCACATGGGCCATCTCTCTTCCGCGGAAACGTAAGGTTACCTTTACCTTGTCACCCTTCTGGATGAACTTCTTTGCAGCTCCCACCTTCGTATTCAGGTCGTTCTCCTCGATATTCGGTGACAGACGAACTTCCTTGATCTCAATGGTTCTCTGCTTCTTCTTGGCTTCCTTTTCTTTTCTCGCCTGCTCGTACTTGTACTTGCCGTAATCAATGATCTTGCATACAGGCGGCTTCGCCGTCGGTGCAATCTTCACCAGGTCCAGTTCTGCTTCCCGGGCAATCTTCATCGCATCTCTTGCAGACATGATGCCAAGCTGCTCTCCGTCAGCGCCAATCAGGCGAATCTCCTTATCCCGGATCTGTTCGTTAATCATTAAATCGCTAATTGTAGTGCCCTCCTTCTAAGAAAGAAAAAAACTAAAAAAGTGGATAGTCAGACTATCCACTTAAATATCTCTTTACACGACCTGTATTCCTGTCGATATCTTCGATAATTATAAACCCGAGTCGCCGTCTGCGCTAAGGTGAGAGTGGATACTCTGCTTTCTGTCACCATGATATATTAACACATGGAAATTCCTGTGTCAACTATTATTTTCCCTGATTCTAATCTTTTTTCGCCGTCTCCGGATGCCAATCAGAACCGTTGCTATCATACCGCCAAACAGAAGTATTGTCAAGCCTGAATCACCGGTGCGTCCAGCCATTTGCGCTTTTTTGCTCTGCTCTGCCTGAATGCGGCTGTCGGGCGTCAGCAGGAAACGGATCGGCGTTATCTCTGCCTGATTTCCTGCCAGATCCACCGCCTGCACTGTCAGCTCCTGCCAGTCGTCGGCGCTATTGAGCGTAAGTTCCATTCTGCCGTCGTTCTCCCGCAATTCTTCGGCTGTGTATACACGAACACTCCCGGCCTGTCCGACCTGAAGCTCCCGCATTCCCAGATTGTCCTGTACATCCAGCAGCACTGTCCGATGCCTCTCCTGATAACGGCCCTTCTCCTCTACACCGGAAACCAGAATCACCGGCGGCGTCTTGTCCACGGCAAATTCCAGCCGTTTGCCCTTACTGCGGTTGTCGGAGACATTGGAAGCCTGATCCTCGGAATACAGGGTTACTGCATAGACACCCTCCCCGGTGAAATTTTCTTTCGCAATCCGGTAGGTATACTGCTGCCAGCCTGCATCCATGCTTCTGCTCACCTGATAATCCGTTCCTTCCTTCAGGCTTTTAAGCTCCCCGTCGTGACTGCTGGTAATCTCCCGGAGTGTCAGAGCGTCCACATTGGTCTCCAGAATCACAAGCTCCGGTTCTTCCCGGGTGTAATAGCTCCCCTGTTCGCCCGCCAGCCTTTCTGTGGCCTCGCCCAGAGTATAGACAGAGCCGCAGCGGTTTACAGAAAAGGTGACTGTCTCTTCCTTACGATTGCCTGCCAGATCGGCTGCAACCGCCTTCAGTGTATACATATCATCCCATTTCTGCTCCATGGGAATATCATCCAGCTTGTATTCCATGCCATTTTCACTGCGGCTCAGCTTTCCGACCAGCTTCACATCACCGTTATGATAACCGGTCAGGGTAATACTCTCTCCCTCCGGATCATAATATCTGTCCATGCTTCGGATGCCCGGACGCACAGCGCCGTTATTGGCGGAATGGTCCAGGATATCAAAAATGGTAAGCTCCGGCGGCGTCTGATCCAGCACAAAGCGTTCCGATTCCCATAAGGGCAGCTCATTATCCGCCAGATCCCTTCCGGTCACACAGAAAGCGTAGGCCCCGTCCTTTTGAAAATGGAGTCTTGCCGTATGCAGTTCCCCGTTGTGACTCCAGGCGGACAGCTCCGGTTCTTCCCCTTCTTCCTCCACCTGCGTTCGGATCTGAATGGCTTTCTCGTCGAAATTCTTTTCCCGGATCGTCAGCCGCGCGATGCGGGCTTCTTTATAATAGAAGCCGTTCTGTACGTCGGTATTGTCCCAGGCAACGGTAAGCTCCGGCGACGTGCGATCGATGACAAAGGCGTCCGTCCGATCGTAATCCGCCCAGTTGCCGGCCAGATCCTGAAAGCTCACATGAAAGGTATACGCTCCGTCCGCCTCAAATACAAGCTGACAGGTATGCGTCATTTCGTCGCCGCTGCCGCTGTGTGTCCAGGGCCCCGGCGCCGGCACCGGGCCATCCCCATTGGTAATCCGGAATTCCACGTCCCGCGGGTCGAAATTACGTTCTTTGATGGTAATCGTAGCTGTCCGGGGTTCCCGGTAACAGGTTTCCCTGATCGGAGTATTCAAATCATAGGTTACGGTAATCTCCGGCTTTGTCACATCGATATTGCAGCTTATCTCCGCCCTGCTTTCGTATCCTGCGTTGTCTGTGAGCTCTGCCTGTACCTTTACGTCATTGTGCTTATAGTCCGCAGCCCGGCTTCTGCGGATTTTTCGTGTGTTTCCGCGCTCTCGACGCCGCAGCTCAGGGTCTTTTCAGATTTACGACCTGTCCAGTCCCAGACCTCTGCCTGCACGGTTCCCTTGAAATCTGCTGTTTCCTGCGAAACCGGAAGAGTCAGTTCAAAGCTTTCCGTCGCCGCAGGTTCAAAGCTCTGCTCCCGCACTGTGACCGCTCCCTCCACGTCCGTCAGAGTATAGCGGATTTTCTGAATACCCGCCATGCCGTCACGGGCTTTCGCACATAAGCTTACGGACTGTGCGGAAAAAAGCCAGCCATAAGGCTCGTAAGGCAGGTAAGACGCAGACTCTCCGGTCAGCTTCAGTTCATCCGGGGCTGTCTTATCTATCGTCACCTTCACCCGGTAATCTCCGATTGCTCCCCGGTATTCTTCCCCTTCCGCCCAGACCGCCTGATTACCGGCCAGATCCGTAATGTTCATGGGAATTCCATAATTTGCCTCCGTCGTCAGGGGAAGCTCCAGTGTCCGGCTGCCGGAAATCAGCTCCCGCTCCTTCCACTGCTCCGCCGTATTCCAGGCCGCTGTCCCGGCTATGGCCATGCCGCTGCTGTCCTCCGCCTGCATTCTGAGTATCTCCGCCCGCACTTCACGAAGGCGCAGATTTTCATCCGCCACCGTAATCTGAAGGAGCGTATCTTCCGCATAGTAACTGCGTCCCTTATGTATCGCCACCGGCTTTCCCGCCACCGAGACTGCCACCTTCGGCGCTGTCCGATCTATCAGCAGGCGATGCCCTTCATATTCGTCCTCCTGCATTCCGGCCTGAACCAGCGCATTTCCCGCCCGCATCGGATTGCCCGCCGCATCCCGGCCGGCCGCATGGAAGCGGTATACCTGCTCCGCCAAGACTCTGCAGGTCCCCGTATAACGATGCAGGCCGGTCTGCTCCCACTGTAGGTCCGCCGTTTTTCCATCCAGCCGGATATCCAGATCCGCCAGTCCGGTCAGCCGTCCCCCCGTCAGAATCGGAACCGCATATGTCTCTTCTATCACGAAGCTTACTTCCACATCCCGGTTATAATAAGCGGTGCAGTCCTTCGTCGGCGCGTCACCTGCTGCCAGATCCGTTCCATCCGCTGCCAGCGTCCGCACCGGTTCCGTATATGTCACCTGAAGCTTCGGCCCCTGGTGATCCAGGATGAAAGGTTCGCTTTCGACGCTTCCTGTCTCCTCCAGACCGACGCCATTTTCACCGATATAGCTAAGGACCGCCTGATAGACACCCTCCACGCCCGGCTCTCCGTCAAATTCCAGGCTGCCCCGGTGAAGATAAGAGGCCGCTGTTTCTTCCCAGACAATCTCTGAATCCCCCAGGCATACCTCCCGGACAATCCGCTCTCCCTGTGCGTCAAGCACCGTCACCTTTACAGCCTCCGCGTTCCAGTTTTCCCTTTCATCCTCAATACAGAAGCTTATCCGCACGTCTGCGCCTTCCAGATTTCTGTAAAGCGTCGCCTCTCCCGCTTCCGTCCGGAATTGCCTGACCGGCGTGCCTTCTATGGTCAGCTCCCGCAGCTTCGGGCCCTGCAGGTCCTCCACCGCGTCAGTCTCCTCCGCCCAGGCCGCAGCTCCAAGCCCCAGCCACAGACCAAGCCCCAGTACCGGCAGGAACGTTCCCCTTATCCTCTTTTTCAATGTTCTCCTCCTATCCGCTCCCGGCAGTGAATCACCAGCTGCTCCCGCTCTACGCGAAATTCCGCCTCCGAAACTTCTTTATTTACAAGCAGTTCTGTCTTTTCCATATCCATTTTCTCCCGTCTCCTGCCAAATCGCCGCTGTCCCCGAAAGCCCGCAAGGCAGGCTATGGCCGGGCCGATCTCCCAACGCACAAACAGGGCCGCCGTTCCAATAAACGACATGCCTGCGGCGATTTCCAAAAACAACCCAAGCCTGTGAAATACTTGCAGGCGCGTCATGACCTCTCCCATATTCAACCTCCTGATTTTCTGCCTCCGTAAACCGATTCCAGCAGCCGCTCTGCCTTCCGGATCATGTCCGTCAGTTCCTGCTTTTCCGCCGCTATCGCCTTTTGCTCCACATCCGAAAGCTCTCCAAAATCCGTTCCCAGCCTTTTTCTGATCTCCAGAAGGGCTGACTCAAGCTCCTCACGTTCCACACCTGCCTTCTGAAATTCCGCTCCCCGGGTGATGATCTGTCCTACCAGCTCCTGGTACATCACCAGCGCCGTTCGTGCATTATCCTCCGCCACCAGATTGCCCCGGGTCAGGGCCGACAGATCCGCCCAGTACTGTCCATAGGAAATCAGATCGTCCCCCGCCTCGTCGGCCTGACCAATCCGGGTATAATAATCGGCGATCGCATAGAGCCTCTCCGCCCGTCCCTCCTGCCAGGCGTTCAGCTTTCCTGAATCAGCCGCCGCTTTCAGCCAGATCCGCGCATTCTTTTTTCCTGCGTTCTCCTCATACTTATAAAAATAGGCAATCCCTGCCTGATAGGCAAATTCCGCATAGCCCCTTTTATTTTCCCGGAACAGCTGCTCCCAGGTTTTTCCATCTCCTTCATAGCGAATCAGCAGTCCCCGCAGCCGCTCGCTCTCTGCTGCTGTCAGGAGCTGATCATCCAGAAAGCCATCCTCCAGCAGCGTCATCCACCCATCCGCGCGCTTCGGATCCAGGGAAATGGCTTTTTCACAGGCTGCCAGCTCCTCCTCTTTTTTTGTGGCGTTCCCTGCTGCCAGAAGCCAGGCACCGTAGCTGTCCCGCCGCAATTGCCGTTCCGCTGCCCCGGACGCCGCCGCGCTGACGCCCAGCAGGAATGTCAGTCCCAGAACCGCCGAAAACCGCCGCAGCTTTTTCTTTTGTTCCATCCGATACGCCGCGTCCTGCTCCCAGTAATGACGCAGCGCGTAAGACAATTCTTCCGCACTCTGATAACGCCCCGCCTTTTCCTTCTGTACACACCGCTCTACAATGGCCTCCAGACCCGCCGGGATCTCCGCCCTCAGGGCGCGCAGCGGCTGCAGCCTGTGGGGACCTTCCCCGGTCAGCAGCTGAAACAGCATGACACCCAGACAGTAGATATCCGTCCGGGCGTCGCTCTGCCCCTCCTCATACTGCTCCGGCGCCGCGTAGCCGCAGGTTCCGAGCGCCACCGTGTCCGTCGAAAGCTCCGGTCGGAATTCCCGGGCCGCCCCCAGATCAATCAGCACAATGGTTCCGTCCGGCTTAAGCATTACGTTGGAAGGCTTCATATCCCGGTATATGACAGGCGGCGACTGTCTGTGCAGATAAGTCAGTACCTGACAGAGCTGTCCGGCCCA
>USDU01000038.1 GCA_900553635.1 uncultured Lachnospiraceae bacterium
CTACGTGGAATTGACTACGGTGGGCCATATGGTGCGGTTCAGCATCAAAAATATCTCTGAGCAGCCACTGAACATCAACGCGGAGGAACTGACTGAACGCTTTATCCGCGGCGACGTGGCCCGCAGCACCGAGGGCAGCGGCTTAGGGCTCTCCATCGCCCGGAATCTGACGGAGCTTCAGAAGGGCAGCTTCAATATCTATCTGGACGGGGATCTGTTTAAGGTGACGATTATCTTCCCGGAAGCGGAAGAAAAAAACGAATAGGGATAAAAGTGAGCGGCTAGTCTGAAAAGACTAGCCGTTTGGTTAGTGTACAAAGAACTTTATTTTCCTGTATAATAAAAAGGATTTAGAGAATGCAGGAGGGGATAAAAGTGAAGAAACGAGGACTTTTAAAGAAACTGGGCGCATGGTTTTTGACACTTGTGTTGGCTTCAGGCGTGCTGCCCACGGGGATGACTGCGCAGGCAGAGACGGGATCACCTGCCATGAATGAGCCGGCGGGCGGCGCGGCGGATATTGTGCTGGTGCTGGATGTATCCGGCTCGATGGATGATCCGTTTGGCAGTGAAGACACGACAAAAAGAATAGATGGATTGAAGACAGCTGTAGCGGCGTTGGCGGATGAAATACAAAGTATCAATGGCACAGTGGGCGAAGGCGGTGAGAAGCATCGCGTGGCACTGATTAAGTTTGCCGGAGATAAAAGGGAAGAAATAGGAAATGATGAGTATCGACAGGGCCAATACAAGTATAATAATTCACAGATTGTAAAGCCGCTCACGGATGACATGCAGGCTATCAAAGACGGAGCAGGCGGATTAAAGTCATCCGGAGCAACGAGGGCAGATTACGGCCTGGAGCTGGCGGAGAGATATATTACGGTGCATTCCGACAGACGCCAGATTGTAATTTTTTTCACAGACGGAGGCCCGTCGAGCTTCAGCAATTATGATCCGATGGTTGCCAATGCAGGAGTAGCGGCTGCGAAAAGCATAAAGGACAAGGGAGCGGAGGTTTATACGATTGGGATTCAGAGCGGAGCGGATGCCGGAGAGGTAACGGAGGCAACTTCGGATTCAAATCGGTTTCTGCATGCGGTTTCCAGCAACTATCCCAACGCCAAAGCGAATGACAGGGGCAGCTTGGGCGAGCGTACGGGGACGAAAGACTATTATAAGGCAGCAACGAGCGCAGCCGGAGTAAAAGAGGCCATGCTGTCTGTTCTGGAGAGTATCGGGTCAGAAGCGTCTCCGGTTACACTCGCCCTGACCGGACAGAAAGACCTGTATGAGGAAAAGGAAAACGAGCTTGCGCCGAAGGAACTGACCGGTGGGGAGTTCCTGTTCCGGCTGGAAGAGGATGTGCCGGAGATCACAGTCCTTTCAGAGGAAAATGCGGAGACAGCCGGTCAGTCCATGCCGATGCCCGCGGCAGGCGGTACTGAGGTTCGAAATACGGCAGACGGAAGCTTTCGGTTTGGTGAAATTTCATTTACAAAGCCGGGAACCTATCGGTATAAGGTGACAGAGGCAAATGAAGGAGCTTCCGGGATAACCTATGACCTTTCTGTGTATCATGTGACAGTGAATGTCAGCTTCTTCGCCGGACAGCTTCAGCTGGAGACAGGCATCAGCAAAGATGGCAGCCAGGAAACGATAGAGAAAATGGTATTCGAAAATCGTTATAAACCGGTGGAAATCAAGCCTGTGGATGTGATCCTGGAAGCAACGAAGAAGCTGGATGGACGGAAACTGAATGCCGGAGAATTCCATTTTGTGGTGAAGGATGAGAGCGGAAACGTGGTGCGCAGGGCAGCCAGTGATGCAGACGGCAAAATCGTCTTTGAGCGGCTGACCTTTAAAGAACCGGGCAGCTATACCTACACTATCAGCGAGGAAAAAGAGCAGCTGGACTATGTGATCTACGACAATACGGTTTATACCTGTACCATAAAGGTTATCCAAAAGGATGACGGTGTACTGGTGGCGGAACTGGATACAGAAGGAAAAGAGCCTGTATTTCAAAACAGTTACAAGGAACCGGTGAAACCAGAGGAGACGAAGAAGACAGAAGAACCGAAGAAAACCGGATCTTCAGGCCATTCCGGCTCATCCGGCAATAAGACACAGACGGCTTCCGTGGCCACCGGTGACCAGAATCCGGTGGAACTGGCCGCAAGCTGTGGGTTCCTGGCTCTTGCGGGACTGGTAGCTGCGCTCGGATATATCCGCAAAAAACGGTACGAATAAGAAAGAATAAGTGAGAAGATAGCTTGCATTCTGTGCAAGCTATCTTTATAATGATAAGAAAATAGTAAGCGTATAATGCAGGAGGAGAAACATGGTTCAATTACTGGAAGGCGGAGCATATCTGCTGAACGGAACAGAGATCATACCGGATACCAGGGACGCGCAGAGCGTGCTGGAGAGCCAGCTTGGCAGCGTGCCCTCTAAGGAAGAGGCCAGAAAGCAGACCATTGCCTATGGAATTCTGGAGTCACACAATACATCAGGCAACATGGACAAGCTGGAGATTAAATTTGACAAGCTTACGTCCCACGATATTACATTTGTAGGAATTATTCAGACAGCCCGCGCTTCGGGACTGGAGAAATTCCCGATTCCCTATGTGCTGACCAACTGCCACAACAGCCTTTGCGCCGTGGGCGGCACCATCAACGAGGATGACCACATGTTTGGCCTGACCTGCGCGAAAAAATACGGCGGCGTCTATGTACCGCCCCATCAGGCAGTCATCCACCAGTTTGCCCGGGAAATGTTGGCAGAGGGCGGCAAGATGATTCTGGAATCTGACAGCCATACCCGCTACGGCGCCCTGGGAACTATGGCCATGGGCGAGGGCGGACCGGAGCTGGTAAAGCAGCTGCTGAACAAGACCTATGATATCAATATGCCCGGCGTAGTAGGCGTATACCTGACCGGAGAGCCCCAGAAGGGCGTAGGTCCCCAGGACGTGGCGCTGGCTATCATCGGGGCAGTCTTTGAAAAGGGCTATGTGAACAATAAGGTGATGGAGTTTGTGGGAGACGGCGTCGAGAACCTGAGCGCGGACTTCCGTATTGGCATTGACGTCATGACCACAGAGACCACCTGCCTGTCCTCCATCTGGAAGACCGATGACGCCATCAAAGAGTTTTATGAGATTCACGGCAGAGTCGGCGCTTATAAGGAATTAAAGCCGGGCAAGGTGGCTTACTATGACGGCATGATTTACGTGGACTTAAGCGCTGTGAAGCCGATGATTGCAATGCCGTTCCATCCCAGCAACGTCTACACCATTGAGGACGTGAAGGCGAACCTGGGCGATATCCTGCGGGATGTGGAGAAGAAGGCACTGGTATCTCTGGGTGGTGCGGTAGACTATCATCTGACCGATAAGATTCGCGACGGCAAGCTCTACGTGGATCAGGGTATCATCGCAGGCTGTGCAGGCGGCGGCTTTGAAAATATCTGCGCGGCAGCGGATATCTTAAAGGGCGCAAGCATTGGCCCGGATGAATTTACCTTAAGCGTATACCCGGCAAGTATGCCGATTTACATGGAACTGGTAAAAAATGGATCTGCCGCTGCGCTGATGGAGACCGGAGCAGTACTGAAGACAGCCTTCTGCGGCCCCTGCTTCGGCGCAGGCGATACGCCGTCCAACAACGGCTTCAGTATCCGTCACTCCACCCGGAACTTCCCGAACCGGGAGGGTTCCAAGCTCCAGAGCGGCCAGATTGCGTCTGTGGCGCTGATGGATGCCCGTTCCATCGCTGCTACCGCAGCCAACAAGGGTTACCTGACCGCGGCCACCGAACTGGACGTGGACTTCAGCAACCCGCGTTACTTCTTTGACAGCAAGATTTACGAGAACCGTGTCTTTGACAGCAAGGGCGTGGCAGATCCGAGCGTAGAGATCAAGTTTGGCCCGAATATCAAGGACTGGCCCGCTATGCCGGCCCTGGCGGAACATCTGATTCTGAAGGTAGTATCGGAGATTCACGATCCGGTAACCACTACAGACGAGCTGATTCCCTCCGGCGAGACATCCTCTTACCGCTCCAACCCGCTGGGTCTGGCAGAGTTCACCCTGTCCCGGAAGGATCCGGCTTATGTAGGTCTGGCCAAGGAGATTCAGAAAGCCGAGAAGGCCATCGAGGCAGGAGATTGTCCCGCAGAGGCAGTGCCGGAGCTGAAACCGGTATTCCAAAATCTGAACGCATGGTATCCGGGCGTGGATAAGACCAACGTGGGCGTGGGCAGTACCATCTTCGCGGTGAAGCCGGGCGACGGCTCTGCCAGAGAGCAGGCGGCCTCCTGCCAGAAGGTACTGGGCGGCTGGGCCAATATCGCCAATTCCTACGCCACCAAGCGTTACCGCTCCAACCTGATCAACTGGGGTATGCTGCCCTTCCTGATTGACGAGGGAACCCTTCCCTTTGCCAAGGGAGACTTCCTCTTTATTCCGGAGATCCGCAAGGCAGTGGAAGAGAAGAAGGCAGAGATCCCCGTATACGTAAACGGTGAAAAAGACCGGGAAGTAACCCTGAAGCTGGGCGGACTGACCGATGATGAGAGAGAGATCATTCTGAAGGGCTGTCTGATTAACTATTACAGAGGATAACAGAAGATAAGGAACTCCCTGTGCATTTGTGTGTTGAAACATACGAAATGTACAGGGAGTTTTTTCGTTTCGTGAAAATGAAAACAGATTATGAAGTGAAAAAACAAAAAAACACTTCACTGCGAAGCTAAAAAACAAAAAAGTTTGTGCAAATTATATAAAAATAAATACAGGAGAAGTGAGAAAAAATCAGGAAAGGGGTACGAAAAATAGAAAAAAGGAGGCAAACTTTACTCCATTTGAAGCGCAGAGTAGAATGAAATCACAAAAAAGAATGAGGGGCGTGGAGAAAGAAATGCATGAAATAAGCGAAGTTTTAGAGGAATTGTGTAAAACAGTAAAAAGGGTTTCGTATGAAGAGGAGACAGCGATTGCCTCTGCAATTCAGAAAGCAAAAAGGGTATTTGTAGCCGGTTCGGGAAGAAGCGGGCTGATTGCAAGCTGTTTTGCCATGCGGCTGATGCAAAGCGGAATCACAGCATACAGAGTAGGAGAATGTACGACGCCGGCGATTGAAGCAGACGATCTTCTTCTTATTACCAGTGGCTCGGGTGAAACAGGAGCTTTGGTTAAAAATGCGGAAACAGCAAAGAAGGTTGGTGCAAAGATTGCGCTTATTACCATTTATCCGGAGTCTGCAATAGGTAAAATGGCAGATGTAATTCTGCAGATAGCGGCGTCCAGCAAATTTGATGAGGGGAAAAAATCACATTCTATCCAGCCTATGGGAAGCCTGTTTGAGCAAAGTCTGATGATTTGTTCAGATTACATTATGATGATATTAATGGAACAGCTCGGGCTTACAGGAGAAAGCATGTTTCAGAGACATGCCAATCTGGAATAAACGAAAAAAGAAATAAATGTAAAAACGAAGTAAAAAGAAACGTGAAATAATTCATATTGAAGTGCGAAAAGTGAAGAATTCTATGTTTTTCACAATAATTCACATAAAATGTTGCGAAAAACAGGATATAACTGGGCAAAATATAAGAAAAAAAGACCGTCTGTTTACTTCAATCCTTTAGATTGATAGTATTGAATTGAAGTTATGAAGCGAAAAAAGGAGCAAAAAAGATGGCAGAGGTAAGTATTTCAGCGCTTGCAGCGGATTTCTTTCATATAGAACGGGATTTAAATAAAATCGAAGAAAGCGGGGCGGACTGGGTCCATGTAGATATGATGGACGGCCATTTCGTGCCGCTGTTTGGCTTTAATCAGCCACAGGTGCGGCAGATGACGGACTGGAACAGGGCCTGCGGAGACGTTCATCTGATGGCGGAGCTGACACAGGCAATGCTGGAAGAGTGCCTGAAGCTTCCACTTCAAAAGCTGACACTGCATGTGGAAGCGGCACAGCCGGAGCAGCTGGTGAATTATCTGCAGCAGATAGAAGCGAAGGGGATTGAGCCTGGGCTGGCGATTGCTCCTGATACGGAGGCGGATAAGCTACTTCCGTTTTTAACCTATATAAAGGAGATTCTGGTAATGAGCTGCGCCCCGGGCACGGAGGGAGCAGTTTTCCGGGAGACGACCTTCGACAGAATCCGGGATATCCGCCGGATGTTGAATGAAAAAAAACCGGAATGCGAGATTGCGGTGGATGGCGGCTTAAATGAGGAACGCGCGGTACGTTGTATAGAGAGCGGAGCGAACCGGGTAATTATAGGAAGAGCATTTTTTGCGTCGGAAGACGGGAAAGGAATGGTAGAGCGTGTTAGGAAAACATCTGTTGGGAATCTATGAGAAGGCGTTGGACGCGGAGGATGATTGGTATCAGCGCATGGCAAAGGTGAAGGAGCTGGGCTTTGATTTTATGGAAATCAGCATCGACGAGACGGACGAACGCCTGTCCCGTATCTATGCCGGTGACGAAGAAATCTATCAGATTCAGGATGCAGCCCATAAGGCAGGGGTGTTTATCCAGTCCCTGTGCCTGAGCGTGCATCGGCGTTTTCCGTTTGGAAGCGCGGATCCGGCTACCCGCGCAAAGGCTGCGGAGATTATGGAGAAAGCGTTGGTTTTTGCGGATAAGCTGGGCGTCCGCGTGATTCAGCTGGCGGGATATGACGTATATTATGAGCCGTCCACGGACGAGAGCAAAAAGCGTTATGAGGAGGCTATGTTCTGGGCGGCTTCCCAGGCGGCACGCTACCAGATTATGCTGGGAACGGAGATTATGGATATTGAATTGATGAATTGTATCCGGAAGCATCTGGTCTATGAAAACAAGATACAATCTCCCTGGTACAAGGTATATCCGGATGTGGGCAATATTTCAGCCTGGGGTATCGATCCGCTGGACGATCTGGAGGCCGGAATTCACAGCATTGTGGGCGTACATTTAAAGGATACCCTGTGCAAGACAGCGGACAAACCCGGCGTCTTTAGGGACATTCCCTTTGGCGAGGGCTGCGTAGACTTCGTGGGCTGCTTAAAGAAGCTGGAGGATCTGGGGTACACAGGTCCTTATATGATTGAAATGTGGCACAAAAAGGGACAGGATGACCGGGCTAACGTGCGGGCAGCCAAGGCCTTTATTGAAGAGCAGTATCGCAGAGCCATGGAAGCATAAAGAAAGGAAACAGGGATATGAAATATTTTCTTGGATTGGATAACGGCGGAACGACCACGAAAGCAGCTATTTATGACAGAGAGGGGAAAGAAATCTGCGTAGCTTCTGTGGAAACAAAAATGATCGTACCGGCACCCGGCTTTGTGGAGCGGGATATGGATGAAATGTGGGAAGCAAACTGCACCGTAACCCGAAACGCGCTGGAAAAGAGCGGTATCGATCCGGCGGATATCGCAGGCGTAGGAATCTGTGGCCATGGTAAGGGCCTGTATCTCTGGGGGAAGGACAACCGCCCTTTACGCAACGGTATTATCTCTACCGATAACCGGGCGTGGAAGTATACGGAAAACTGGAGAAAGGACGGTACAGAAAGCGAGGTCGCGAAGCTGTCCTGCCAGAAAATCATGTCCTGCCAGCCGGTAGCCATTCTGGCATGGCTCCGGGATCATGAGCCCGAATGCATGGATAAGATTCAGTGGATCTTCGAGGCAAAGGATTATGTACGCTTCCGGCTGACCGGAGAGGCGGGAGCCGAGTACGGCGATTCCTCCGGCGCGAATTTTTTGAATCTGCACACCCGTGATTACGATATGGAGCTTCTGAAGCTTTTTGGTCTGGAGCAGTACCGGGATGCTCTGCCACCCCTGTGTGAGGCTGCGAAAATCTGCGGCCAGGTAACAGAGGAGGCGGCGGAAAAATGCGGTCTTCTTGCAGGAACCCCTGTCATTGGCGGCCTCTTCGATATTCAGGCCTGCATGCTGGCGGCAAATGTCCTGACCGAGGAAGAACTGTGCATGATCGCCGGAACCTGGAGCGTGGAGCTGTATCTGTCCAAAACTCCGGTTGTTGAGAAAAAATTTCTGGAATATATTAGAAATACATTTTTCCTGCTCCCAGAGTATTATTTAGTCGAGGTGGGAACAGCGGCATCCGCAGGCAATAACGAGTGGTTTGTGCGGGAGCTTCTGCCGGAGCTGAAGGCTCAGGCAAAAGCAGAGGGCCGCAGCATCTATGAAATTATGAACGGCTGGGTGGAGGAAATTCCGGCAAAAGAGCTTTGTCCAATCTTCCTGCCTTATCTGTTTGAAAGTAATGTGCATCCCCATGCAAAGAGCTGTTTCGTGGGCATGACCAGTTTTCACACCAGAAAGCACCTGGTGCGCAGCGTGTACGAGGGAATTGCGTTTACCCACCGGCTGGATCTGGAGCACCTGCTGGTATCCAGAGCGGACAGGCCCAAGGTCATCCGTCTGACCGGAGGTGTGGCAAAATCAAAGGTGTGGACGCAGATTTTTGCAGACGTAATGAATCTGCCTATCGAAATTGTGGATGTCAATGAAACCGGCGCTCTGGGATGCGCCATCGCGGCAGCGACAGCCACAGGCGAATACAGGGACATGAAGGAAGCGGCTTCCAAGATGAGCCGTATTACCACAAGGGTAGAGCCGATTCCGGAAAATGTGGCTATTTACAACAAAAAATATGACTTGTATAGAAAAACAGCCGATGCATTGAATTCTGTCTGGGATGTATACCAGGATTTGGAGGACAACGGGCTGTAAGACAGAACTGACAGAAGGAGAATTCGCATGAATGAGCTGATGGTAAAACTGAGATTTCTGATTCCGACCCTGCCGAGGGCGGAAAAAGCAGTAGCACAGGCATTGCTGGAAAAACCGGAACTGATTTGTCTGATGACATTGGCAGAGCTTGCCAGAGAAACGGACAGTTCAGATGCTTCGATTATCCGTTTTTGCAGAAAAATGGGCTATTCCGGTTTTTCGGAAATGAAACAGGCCTTTGCCAATGCATTGAATGACAGCAGCATTATGACGGTGGAAGAAATACATAAAGAGGATTCTGTTCTGGACAATTTGCAGAAGGTATATAAAAGCAATATGCAGACTTTGACAGATACTATCCTTCTGGCAGACAAGGAAGCTTATGAAGAGGCTGTACAGGTTCTTCTGAAGGCAAAATCAATTCATTTCTTTGGGGCAGGCGATTCTGCAGCGGTATGTCAGTTGTTTTATTTTAAATTCGGCAGACTGGGAATCCCGGGCTCCGCACAGCAGGATCCGGTTATGCAGCTCATGGAGGCCAGTAATCTGGGCCCCGGAGATGTGGCGGTTATCATTTCTTACGAAGGAAAATCGCGTACCGTCCTGAACGCGGCCAAGGTAGCGGATGAACGGGGAGCGACCATTATTTGTATTACAAAAATGAGTAAATCTCCGCTTTTGCGGCTTTCGGATATCAGTCTGTTTATTGCCACCAGTGATGTGACGGTGGGAAGAGATATTGTGGCCCGGCGTGTTGCGGAGCAGATGGTTATCGACGCACTGTATCTGAGTGTGCTTGTACGCTCGGATAATGGCTATGAAAAGCGGTTAAACAGCGCATCTAAATCCTTTGAACTGAACAAGATACGAGGGAAAGGATTTAAATGATAAATCAAATTTTATTATAAGGAGGAGTTATAGAAATGAGTTTGGAGGCATTAAAAAAAGAGGTCTACGAGGCTAATATGGAGCTGGTAGAGAAGCAGCTGGTTATCTCCACATGGGGAAATGTATCCGGGTATGATGAGGAAAGCGGACTGATGGTAATTAAACCCAGCGGCGTTCCGTATAAGGAGCTCAGACCGGATCAGATGGTGCCGGTCGATCTGAATGGAAATGTGGTAGACAGCGACTATGTTCCGTCTACAGACACAGATACTCACATCGAGCTGTATAAGGCATTCAAGGATCAGGGAATCCGCGGTATTGTACATACCCACTCCCAGTTTGCCACCATGTGGGCACAGATGGGAAAGAATATTCCCTGCTATGGAACCACGCACTGCGACTATTTCTTCGGAGATATCCCCTGCACCCGTCTGATGACCACAGAGGAGATTGAAGAGGCTTATGAGAAAAATACCGGAAAAGTAATTCTGGAGGAGTTCGAAAAGAGAAACTGCGTGGAAATGCAGGCAGTTCTGGTACACAGCCATGCGCCGTTTACCTGGGGCAAGACTCCGCACGCTGCAGTGCTGCACGCGCAGATTCTGGAGTATGTGGCAAAGATGGCAATTTTTGACGAGATTGCGACAGGCGGAAAGTGCGAGCTGATCAAGGATAACATTAAAATGAAGCATTATAACCGTAAATTTGGTCCGAACGCTTACTATGGACAGCACAAGAAATAAGGAGAAGGACTATGAATATCAGAGAATCTGTGGTACATACACTGCGCTGTGAATCCGAAATTATAGCGGAACTGGAAAAAACGGTATCCGAGGAGCAGATCGAAAAAGTCATGAATGCGTTTCTGAACTGTAAGGGTAAGGTGATCCTGACAGGCTGCGGAACATCGGGCACTGCTGCGCAGAAAATTAAACATACCTTAAGCTGCGTGGACTGTCCGGCGCTGTTTCTGTCCCCGGCCAACGCCCTTCACGGCGGCATGGGCGTGGTACAGAAGGATGATATCCTGGTACTGCTTTCCAAGGGCGGCCATACGGAGGAACTCAATAAAATGATTGCTCCCTGTAAAGAACGCGGCGCGCTTCTGATTGCAGTGACAGAGAATGAAGAATCTTATATGGCAAAGGAGAGCGATCTGGTCCTGAAAATTAAGGTTGAGAAGGAACCGGACGAGTACAATGTGCTGGCCACAGGCAGTATTTTGGCTACTTTGGCAGTATTTGACGCCATTTCTATCGCGATTTCCCGTATGAAGGGCTTCAGCCAGAAGGGCTTCTTAAAGATCCATCCCGGCGGAGACGTGGGAAAACGCCTCAGCGAAATGAAATAAAACTGCGAAGTAAATACTTCGAAATGAAGCGGAGAAAATGAAAAAACTGTGCAAAATTACTGAAAAAAGTGAAAAAAGCATAAAAAAGAGCTGATTAAAAGAACGAAATAGTAAAAAATGCACTAGAATATTTACTCCAATGCTTCAAACGGCTAGAATAAATTGTAGCAAAAGGAATTCCAAATGCGCGATCGTAATTAAAAAAGGATTAACAAAAGTGGAGGTAAAATTTATGAAATTGAGAAAAGCGGCAGCATTACTTCTTTCCCTGACCATTACATGCTCCCTGGCAGCATGTGGCGGCGCATCCATGGAAGGCGGAAGCACCACAACAGACAGCAGCTCAACCGAGACAACAACAGACGCAGCAGAGAGCAAGGACACAGCAGCTTCCACAGAGGCTACAGAGTGGAAATGGCCGTCTAAGGACGAGCTTTATGTAGGATATTCCCAGGCAGACCTGGCAAGCACCTGGCGTACCGTAGAGAGCGAGGATATGCAGAGAGCGGCAGACGAGCGTGGTTACAAGATCACTATCGTAAACGCAGAGGGCGACAGCGAGCAGCAGCTTTCCGATGTAGAGTCTCTTCTGGCACAGGGATGTAACGTAATTGTAATCACCGCAGTTGACGGAGACGCTATCCAGCCTGCACTTGATAAGTGTAAGGAAAAAGGAGTTCCGGTTATCATGAAGGCGAGAGGCTCCAACGGCACACCGGGCGTTGATTACGTAACCTTCTATTCATCTGATTTCGTAGCTGAGGGCCGGTATGCAGGCGAGTGGGCATATAAGGCTTGCACCGATAAGGGACTGGATACCATTAAGGTAGCAGAGATTCAGGGTATCCTGGGTGGTACCGACGTGCGTGACCGTTCCGATGGATTCCATGCAGTAGCAGAGGAGAAGGGCAATTTTGACTTCGTAGTACAGCAGACAGCAAACTTCTCCCGTACAGAGGCACAGGAGGTAGCAGCGAACGTTCTTCAGTCCACAGGCGGCGACATTGACGTATTCTACTGCCACAACGACGAGATGGCACTTGGTGTATCTCTGGCTTGCCAGTCCGCAGGACTTAAGATTAACGAAGATGTATACATCATTGGTGTAGACGGAATGTATGAGACCTTCGACGCAATCAAGGCCGGAACTGTTTCCGCAACCATCACCTGCACACCGAAGTTCGCAGACGAAGTATTCGACGGAATCGAAGCTGGTATGGCAGGCGAGAAGCTGGATACCTTCTATGCTATCGAGGATGTACCGGTAGATGCAACAAATGTAGATGAAAACTACGATTTAGGATTCTAAAAGCTGGTAATCGGCACACCTCTGACGAGGAAAATTTGATGAAAAAGAGACTGCTGTGCTGCAGCAGTCTCTTATCATAAAGAGGAGCGGACGTATGAGCGAAAATATATTGGAAGTACATGGATTGACAAAAGAATTTGCAGGAGTAAGAGCGCTTGACAATATTGAATTTTCCGTAGAGAAAGGTGAAATTCATGCCCTGATGGGAGAAAATGGAGCCGGAAAATCAACGCTCATTAAAATATTAACAGGTCTTTATAAAGCAGATGCCGGCCAGATTATTTTTGACCATGAGGAGAGAAAATTTACGACGGTACAGAGCGCGCAGAAAGCGGGAGTCAGCACCATTTACCAGGAGCTGAACATGATTCCTTATCTGACAGTCAGCGAAAACATTTTCCTGGGACATTATCCTTATAATCAATCAGGAATTGACTGGAAGAAGATGCACGAGGATGCGCAGGCGCTGATTGACGAAGTGGGAATTGATATTGATGTAAGGAAGACACTGAATAATTACAGTACCGCAAAGCAACAGATTATTTCAATTATCCGCGCGGTAAACTTCAACTGTAAGCTCCTGATTATGGATGAGCCCACATCTTCCCTGGATACTAACGAGGTAGAAATCCTCTTTGGAATCATGGACAAGATGAAAGCAAAAGGGGTATCCATGATTTTTATTTCCCACAGGCTGGATGAGGTCTATAAGAAATGTGACAGAATCACCGTACTGAAGGACGGCCATTATATGGGCACCTGGAAGACGGAGGAGCTGTCAGAATATGAGTTATTGAAAACTATGCTCGGAAAGAAAGAGGTTAAGCTGGAAAGAACCCTTCCGATCCGTGACTTCAGTGATAAAGAGGACGTCCTGGAGGTTAAAAACCTGATCCGGGTGCCCTATGTAAACGATGTAAGCTTTCATATTAAAAAGGGAGAGATTCTGGGCCTGGCAGGTCTTCTGGGCGCAGGACGTACGGAGACAGCCCGCATTATCTTCGGCTGTGACCATCCGGATTCCGGAGAAATCTATGTGGAAGGCAAGCAGGTAAAGATTAAATCCCCGGAGGACGCTATCAAAGCGGGCCTGGCCTTCTGTACAGAGAATCGCCGTGAGGAGGGTATTTTCCCGGATGTAACCGTACAGAACAATTTGACCATTTGTTCCCTGGATAATCTGACAAAGGGTGGTTTCATCAATTCCAAAAAGAGAAAACAGCTTTCAGACGATTACATTCAGAAGCTTCTGATCAAAACACCCAGTGGGGAGCAGCTGATCAAGAATCTGTCCGGTGGAAATCAGCAGAAGGTTATCTTGTCCCGGTGGATGGCAATTCATCCGAAGCTGATTATCCTGGATGAGCCGACCCGAGGCATTGACGTAGGAGCGAAGGCAGAGATTGAGAAGCTGATTCATGATTTCTCAGCCAACGGTATCAGCGTGTTGTTTATCTCCTCTGAGATGGCAGAGCTTGTCCGCAACTGCGACCGGATTCTGGTACTCCGTGATGGCAAGGCTATGGGTGAATTGTCCGGAGGAGACATTTCGGAAAAGAGTATTATGGAAACCATTGCTACAGGAAAGGAGAAATAAGAGATGACAAAAGAGAAGGGCATCAAGTTCGATTTGGTATTCTTTAAAAAGAATATCGCTCTGATTTTATTCCTGGTGCTGCTGGTTTTTAATATCGTGGCTACGAATAATTTCCTGAGCTGGATTACGTTCAACAACTTTTTTAAACAGGTATCGAGAGTATGTCTCGTGTCTCTGGGTATGTCGCTGGTTATCGCTACCGGTGGTATCGATATTTCTGTAGGCTCTGCCATGGCGCTGGGTTCCGTGCTGGCGGCGTTGGGAATTGTACACCAGTCTCCGGCCTTGATTATTTTTTCGATTTTACTGGTTGTCGCTTTTGGCTGTCTGGCGGGCGTGGCGGTTTCGAAGCTTGCGATTCTGCCCATGGTGGCTACCCTGGCTTTGCGCTATATCATGCGCGGTATGGCAAAGGGAATCAGCGGCGCGGCGAATGTTACCTATACGGCCCCGAACCTGACAAAGCTTTTTACGCAGCCGATATTTGGACATATTCCGGTTCATTTCTTTATCGTAATCATTGCAGTGGCAGTTGTATACATCCTGGTTAATAAAATGAAGCTGGGAGCCAGAATCGAGGCTTACGGCAACAATCCGGTGGCTGCGAGAAACTGTGGTATCAATACAGTGAAAATCGTTATTTTCTGCTACGCCATCACAGGCGCGCTGGCCTGGGCGGCAGGTATGCTGGAGGCGGTAGT
>USDU01000039.1 GCA_900553635.1 uncultured Lachnospiraceae bacterium
CCACTGGCGCTTAGCACCGTCAAGGTCTCGTGCAAGCACGGACTTTGACTCGTTGTTCACGTAAAAACAGGAGATGCACACTCGCACCTCCTGCTACATATCTCCTATTTTTCTGTCCTTATATTTCCGCAATCTACGCTTCTGGGTTTACGCGTTCTCCGACTTTCCCGCCAGATAATTGATAAACTGCTGGGCTGTTCTTCCGGAGATACCGCCATGGCTCAGCTCCCACTTGTTGGCCTCGGCGCAAAGCTCTGCGTCGGTCAGGGTAATCTCCGGATAACGCTTTGCCAGCTCTGTCACAATCTGGAAATACTCCTTCTGGGTAGGCTTGGAGAAATTGATGGTCACGCCGAAACGGGCCACCAGGGACAGCTTCTCCTGCATGGTATCGGAACGGTGCATACCCTCGTCCTGCTCCATGTCGCTCCGATCGCCCCAGGTCTCCCGGATCAGGTGGCGGCGGTTGGAGGTGGCGTAGATCAGCACATTGTCTGGCTTGGTTTCCATACCTCCCTCGATGACAGCCTTCAGGAACTTGTACTCGATCTCAAACTCCTCGAAGGACAGATCGTCCATGTAAATGATAAAGCGGTAGTTCCGGTTCTTGATCTGGGCAATGACGCTGGACAGATCCTGGAACTGATGCTTGTAAATCTCAATCATACGCAGGCCCTGATCGTAATACTCGTTCAGAATGGCCTTGATGCTGGTGGATTTGCCGGTACCGGCGTCTCCGAACAGCAGTACATTATTGGCCGGAAGACCTTTTACAAAGGCCTCTGTATTATCAACCAGCTTTTTCTTCTGAATTTCATAGCCTACCAGGTCCTTCAAAAGCACCTGCTCTGTATTGTTGACCGGCAGGAATTCCACGCCGTTCGTCACCGCCTTGATGCGAAAGGCCTTATTCAGACCGAACATACCTACGCCGTAGGCTTTGTAAAAATCTGTAATTATTTTGAAGATTTCATTTTCATCTTCTGCCTGCTCGATCTGACGGCTCACCGCCTGTACCTTTTCACTGACGTTTTTATTGTACATCCGCTCTTTTTTGCCGATGGCCTTATAGTGGCAGACGGTGCTGAAGCAGTCAATCTCCAGATCCCGCTCAATGGCGCTAAAATCAAAGTCAAACAGGTGTTTGAACACCTTGAAATCTGCCTTTGCGAAATGGTTCACGGTTCCGTCGTTGGCTCCCACCTTCTCGCTGGTCATACTGAAGGAATTTTCGTTGGTCAGAAGAATAAAGGTCAGGTAATTGTGCCAGAGATTCTCGTCGAATCCGTATACGGTAGACAGATCCAGAAGCGCCTTCATCTGCTCGTAGATCCGCGTGGTCAGCTCTGCCGCGCTGCAGTTATCCTTTTCATAATCCTCAAAAATACCGGCCAGTTTCCGGAGGATGCTGTTTTCTCCCAGATCCCGGTATAATATTAATTTTGCGACTTCCTTGTACATAATCTTGCTCCTCGTTTTTATTATCCTTTATCTGCTCTGCCTCAGGTGTCAGGCCCATAGCGCAGAAATACTGTTATGCTGTATTATAACGCAGGGGAAGAATCCTGTACAGTTGATTTTATCTATTCCAGCCTGCATTTTCCTTTAGTTTTTATCTGCCCTGTTTCCTTTTGGCTTCTTTCGGCTTTCTTGACAGTTCCATGGATTCCTTTTATAATTGGGCTAACATATGAATTTCCCGGGAGGTATCACTTTATGAAACAATGCATGGATTCAGAAAATCTGCACCGCAGATTGAAAAAGATCATCGGCCAGGTTCAGGCCATCGACCGCATGATCGACGAGGATATCCCCTGCGAAGACATCCTGTCCCAAATCAACGCCGCCAAGTCGGCCCTGCACAAGGCCGGTCAGGTGGTTCTGGAAGGCCACATCCAGCACTGCGTCCGGGACGGCATCCAGCATGGAGACGCGGATAAGACCATTGAAAGCTTCACCAAGGCGGTGGAACGATTCGCGAATATGAAATAGAAATGGGAAGTCCCCTTACCGGGTGTGTGAAACGCCTTGCAAGGGGACTCTGTTTTTATGACACTACGGTCTCGCACTCTTTCTTCTTATTTTTCTCCTTCTCCGTCACCACCCGGTCATACCGCCACACGGACAGTACCATTCCTGCCGCCAGCGCGGTGATGGTGATGCTGCTCCAGCCTTCGGCCAGGAAGGGGAGGTTGGAGAAATGGCTGAACTGGTAACCCCGGTTTTCTATCAGGTAGATGACGGTCTCCAGGGTCAGGAGGAGGCTGCCGGAGAGGGCTATGGTGCGGCCCAGGCGGTTACGGATACGGAAGGTCAGGAAGAGCAGGGCGGCCGGAAGGATGACACTGAGCAGCATCAGCGCGGCGGCCGGAATGCGTCCGTAATGGAGTACCCACCAGGCAGCCCGGTAATTGCTCTGGTATTTATCCGGGAGAATCTCTTCCAGCGTCGGATGCTCCAGAAACTGAAGCCGATATTCCCGGTAGGCCGCAAAGCTGGAAAATGGGCTGTCCTCCCCGGACGTCTCGCCGATGCGCTGATCCTTCCAGTGTCCGGCCCCATTTTTCCCATAATACCATTCGCCGGTGCCGTAATTCAAAAGCTCCTCTCTGCTAAGCTGTACCTCTCCAAAATTTTCCGCCCGGCTAAGAAGCTCCCGGATCAGCATGTTATTATAACTGTCATCCCAGGCCGTGGAGTTAGCCGCGTAGGCCTCTGGATGGATGCAGCGGTTCCAGAGCTCCCGCGCCTGACTTCCCGGCGCGGCCCAGAGGGTCAGGAGTACCGCAAAGCCAAGGATAGCCGCCGCGATGGCCTTTCCGGCAGACCCGCCAAACCAGCCTTTGACCGCCATGTAGAACTCGATTCCCAGACAGGTCAGAAGCAGGCACAGCACCGGAATCCAGGAGCCGCCGGGTCGGAAACCCCGGGACAGACGGAGGGCAGCCAGATAAAAGGCCTGCGCCAGGGTAAGGAGCGCGATGGCTCGACAGCCTCCCGCCCGTCTTCGATACAACCAGACTGCCGACACCGGGACGCCAAGTCCCAGAATCAGCACCTGGAAACCGGAGCTGTACAGCCGATAAAGCGTCATATTTTCAGAGCCATAGCCTGCAAGCAGCCTCTGACAAAAGCCGCCCGCTGCCAGCACGCCGCAGAAAATTCCAATGGTTTTCACCACTGCGCCCGCATGTTTCAGCAAAAATGGATAACCCTGATACATCATCATCAGAAGGAGCCCAAGCCCCCAGATGTAACAGGTTCCATCAGAAAGGCTGTAAGCCAGATCCGACAGACTGTTCCAACTTCCCCCGAACGCCACCAGTTCACCCAATTCAATCACCAGCAAAAGCCCGATAATTCCAAGCAGCGGCCAGGGCGTCCGGATCCGATGCTGCCGGTTTAACTCCATCCCGATGACATCCGGCTCGCCCATATCCCGGATGGCCCGGCCAAGCGCCTCTTCCTCCGACAGCCCATATCCTCGGTAGTCCTCCGCCTTGTCTTCAATGTGCCCCCGCAGCTCCTCGTTAATCTCCGCATGGCAGAGCCTGCAGGCAATCTGCTCATCCACCGTCTCCAAAAATAAATCCATCTTATCCCGCAAAGCCCACGCCTCCCTTCAGCACATTCCGGACGGCCCGCTCGTACTCCTGCCATTCCTGCTGCTTGGACTTCAATAACTTTCCGCCGCCCTTCGTCAGATGGTAATACTTCCGCTTCCGGCCATTTTCCACGCACTGCTCATAGCTCTCCACCGCCCCCTGCTCCTCCAGGCTGTGAAGAATAGGGTACAGGGTTCCCTCCTTCAGGGAAAAGACCCGAGCGCTCCGCTCTTCCAGAAGCCGGATCATCTGGTAGCCGTACAGGTCGCCCTCCTCCAGAAGCTTCAGCACCAGCATGGACGTGCTGATCGCCATCATTTTCTTGTCCATGGGAAATTCCTCCTTTTCCGTTTTCTCGTTTCCAAAATAATACCTAGATTTTCTATGCTTTTATATTACATAGGAAATCTAGGTATGTCAAGGAACATTTTCCTTTTCTCATAAAAAAAGAATGCGATCCCCAGGAGGGGCTTTTTGCTCTATAGGAATTATAGCTTTCGCACTTTAATGTAACACGGTATTTCCTATAGAGCCAAAAAGCACCGTAAATTGTCCATCTGACAATTACACGGTGCTTCCGCTTCCTTTATTTTTTTATTCAAGCAATTTTTGAATTTTATTCCGCGTGGAACGGCTTTACATCCTTTACCGCTTCCTTCACGCTGATTTCTTTATCGTTCTCGTCGATGTCAAGCAGATGATACCGGTCATTTCCCATGCCCAGCTCTTTCATGTAGGTGAGCTGGCGCAGGCCGTGGCGGGTCTCCATGCGCTCTACCAGGGCGTGATGATCATGCTCGTTCAGGGCGTATACCAGGTCTACGGAAGCCTGGTCTACGGCCAGGATGTCGGTGGACGCTACAATGCCGATGTTTGGGGTGACTACCGGCTCTGCTGCCACGCCTTCGCAGTCGCAGGATACGGACATGTTGCGAAGGACGTTGATATATACGATCTTATCGCCGAAATGATCAAAGACAGATTTGGTGGACTCGGTCATGCGCTCCATGAATTCTTCTTCGGCGATGCTCCACTGGTTGTCGGATCCCTCTACGGTGTGGATCCATTTTTTTCCGATGCGGCCGTCTGCGCAGCCGATACCGATGTTCTTATTGGATCCGCCGAAGCCGCCCATGGTATGTCCTTTGAAATGGGTCAGAGCCAGGAAGGAGTCGTAGTTCGCCAGGTTTTTGCCTACGGACATTTCTTTGAACCATTTGCCGCCTTTAATCGGGAACAGAGCTGTGCCGTCCTCGTCCATGATGTCTACGGGGCAGAAGGTCCAGCCGTTGACTTTCAGAGTCTCACGATGGGCTTCGGTGGTGTAGCGGTCGCCTTCGTAGTAGGTGTTAGTCTCGACGATATTGCCGTTCGGGATATCGTTTTTGATGAGGGACTCTACCCACGGACGCGGAATGATGTTCGGGCCGTGCTTTTCACCGGTGTGCAGCTTTACTGCCACTTTTCCGGTCAGGTGGCCGCCTACTTTCTGAAATATGTTATGCAGTCCTTCTGCGGAGAGGTCTTTGGTGAAGTATACGGTGGATTCGCCGCCGGTGCGCTCCTCATACGGTACGTAGTGATCACCGCCGGTGCCGGGTGTTTTCTGATCTGACATGTTGAAATCCTCCTTTTATAGATGCTTTTGGCAAAATAATGCTTTCGGATAAAATACTCTACTCTGATTTTATTTTAAACCTTAAAGTAGGGTTGAAGTCAAGGTTTTTTTATCTCCTGCTTACTTATTCTAAGACGGACGGAAGAGAGGGGCCGGAGAGTTGCATTTTCTTATATTTTGTGTCTTGGCTTTATACCCCTATGGGTATAGTGTGTCGTTACAAGTCATATACCAATAGGGGTATATGTAATATGTACTTGTATGATAAGAAAGGAGTATTAAAGTTATCATGAATGCTGTTATGGAGAAGCTGGAGGCCTTTGGGGAGCTTGGTGGTATAAACAAGGATATTACGTTTCTTGTTATCTCTGCTCTTGCTCTGATAGCGAGCCTGACGGGCTTGATGCCCGGGTTACCGTTTGATCCGGCCTTTCGTCCCCCCTATTTATTAAGACTTTCTGAAGATTCTTTCTATATCTTTGACATTTTTTCATGAGTATTCTATTATACTAATTAAGTAATACAGTTTGTCTGTAACTATGTGAAAGGAGCGTGATCCAATGCCCTGGACCCTTGATGACACCCGTCCCATCTACCTACAGCTGGAAGACATCATCAAATCCAAAATCATCGCCGGCATCTATAAGCCCGGCCAAAAGCTTCCATCCGTGCGGGAACTGGCCGCCGAAGCCGCCGTCAACCCCAACACCATGCAAAAAGCTCTGGCCGAGCTGGAACGCAGCGGCCTGGTCTACACTCAGCGCACCAGCGGCAGATACATCACCGAGGACACCGCCATTATGCAAAATCTGAAACACCAGCTGGCCCACGACCTGATCTATCAGTTTCTGGAAGCCATGGCCCACTTAGGATACACCAGAGAAGAAAGCATTCAGCTTCTCATCGAAGAAAGCAAGGAGGATGTGTAAATGAACGAACTCTTAACCTGTACAGGGCTCACCAAGCAATACGGCTCCAAGGCTGCCCTGGACAACCTGAACCTGACCTTACCCCGGGGCCGCATCATCGGCCTCTTAGGACCAAACGGCAGCGGCAAGACGACCCTGATCAAGCTTATCAACGGCCTGCTCGCTCCCACCGCCGGACAGCTGTACATCAATGGAAATGAGCCCGGCCCTGACACCAAAAAAGTCGTCTCTTACCTGCCTGAACGCACGTATTTCAACAGCTGGATGAAAGTCAACGACATTCTGGACTTCTTCTGCGATTTCTACGCGGACTTCCGCCGGAACCGCGCCGAAGATATGCTCCAGCGTCTGGGCATCGACCCGACGGCCCGCCTGTCCACCATGTCCAAGGGTACCAAGGAAAAGGTGCAGCTCATCATGGTTATGAGCCGGGACGCTGACCTGTACTGCCTGGACGAGCCCATCGGCGGCGTGGATCCGGCAGCCCGGGACTATATTCTCCAGACAATCATTTCCAATTATAATGAAAATGCGTCGGTTCTGATCTCGACTCACCTCATTTCCGATATTGAAAATGTGCTGGACGACGTGATTTTCATCCAGAACGGCCACATCCGCCTGCATACTTCCGTGGATGCTATCCGGGAGCAGGAAGGGAAATCGGTGGACACTTTATTCAGGGAGGTATTCAGATGTTAGGAAAATTGATAAAATACGAATTTAAGGCAGTGAACCGGTTGATGATTCCGCTGCATCTGGGGCTCATTGCCATTACGATTTTCGGCCGCTTTTATGTTCAGCTGGCGCTGAACCGTCCGCGCTTCAACGACGGGAATGTTTGGATGACCTTTGCGGACACATCTCTGATTATTTTTTATGTCATCGCGCTGGTCGCCATCGCGCTGATTACTTCCATTTATCTGTCGATCCTGCGATTTCAAAAAAATCTGTTCACAGATGAAGGGTACCTGATGCACACGCTTCCGGTATCTGTCCATGAACAGATCTGGGGAAAGCTGATCGTGACGACTGTCTGGATTGCCATCGATACGGTGCTTCTCATTCTTTCTATTCTGGTGATGCTTTTGAACAAGGATCTGATCTCTGCGGTCTTTGATGAGGTCCCTACTCTGTTTATCAGTTTTCGGGACAATTTCGGGGTATCTCCGGTTGCTGCAGGGCTTGTGTGGATTCCGCTTTTTGTTTTATCGGAAATGGCGAGTATCCTGATTTACTATATGTGTATTACCATTGGACATAGCTTTCATACCCATAAAATTTTGTCTTCTGTCGGTATTTTTGTGGGCGTTACGATTCTTTCTAACGTAATTGCCGGTATTCTGACCGGAATTACTGCTACTACCTATTCCACTGGGACTTCTCTGTTTTCCGGTCTGTCGTTCACGGCTCATATGTTTTCGGCCAGCTGGTCTAATACGACGGCTTTCTGGCTTAGTTCGGTTATTTCGGCTTTGATTTCACTGATGCAGGGTGGGGTTTGTTATTGGCTGACATTTTATTTTATGAAGAATAGTTTAAATTTGGAATAAGACGGACGAAAAAAATGCGGACGAAGAAGAGGGGGCTTATATTACACCGTGTTCGGACGTTTCACGGACAGCCGTCTGTCTGTGTCGGACTCCAGGTCCGCCTCAGCCAGACAGCAATCCGCGAAAAGCCGGACACTAACGTGTAATATAAGCCCCCTCTTCTTCTGTCTTTGAAATGACTTTATTCAGGATCATACCCTTCGGGTATATCAAAACACAGGAAAACCGGGACCCTGCCTGGGGAATCTTTCTTTCACTACGGCTGTCCGCGAAGCGTCCGAACACCTCGAAAGAAAAATTCCCCAGGCAGGGTCCCGGTTTTCCGTCCGTTATTCACCTTTTATTACTGTCACAGCCTCTTCCGCCGTCTCTGCATAGGCATCGCAGCTCGTATCCGTAACCGGCTGTTCAAACGCTATCACACGGACGCCGACACTGCGTGCGGCTGAGAGAACACTTTCCAGCGCTTCTTCATGATTGGCGTGAATCGCAATTACGTCTACGTCCTCGGCCACCAGCTCGTTGACCGCCAGCATCTGATACTCTATCGGATCTACGTCGCAGAGGGCAAAGGTACGATACTTCAGCCCACGGGCCTCGTCTGCTTCTGCGGCGGATACATCCGGCGTCTTTACATGAAGTTCTGCGCCCAGAGCTTCCGCCAGATTCTCAAAGTCTGTCTGTACCTGTTCATTCTCCGAATCGTCCCGGCTGGTCAATATCAGACCGATACGTGAAATCTGTTCTCCGACATCTGGATTTTTCTGTTCTATCGCTTCGGATTTCTTCTCTGAGGCTTCTGCCTCCGCCACTTTTTCCTGCCCGCATCCGCTAAGCGGCCCACACAGCAATATTCCCAGCAATGCGCATGCCAGCAGCATTCCCTGTTTTCTGATGCTGCACCCGGTTCCGCGTTCTGGATGCTCTGTCTGTTCTCGTTTCTTGTTCTTCCACATTTTTCCAGTTATCCTTCATAACGGACTGCCAGATACCAGGTGTCCTCTTTCTCGCTGATCCGCCACTCTTTTTCAAGCTTAAGCTCTTTGTTCTCCCGTATCCAGCGCTTTGCGTAGCCCCGGTCATGGGCGTATACAAAAATCATGGAGCCGGGCCTCAGCAGTGCTTCTGCCCGCTCGAACAGAGCGCGGTACAGACAGTCCACATCGTGGGCGGTGCGGTTTTTGCCTTCGCCGGGCATGTCGGTGATGATTTCATCGAATTTATATTCGTGGCTGAAGTCCCGCATGTCTTTGTTGATGAAATGAGCCGGGATGCCTGCTGTGGCGGCGTTTTCCCGGGCGGCTTTTATGGCCGGGCCAAAGATGTCGGTGCCATAGAGGGTGTCGGCGTGTACTGCGTAGTTCCGCTCAAAGAGCAGGGTACCCACGCCGCAGAAGGGATCCAGCACCCGGGCATTTTCTTTCATGTAAGGTTTTGCCAGTTCTGCCAGTACGGCAGCCAGGGCAGGCTGCATGGAGGCTGCCACGCTGTGTTTCCGGTAGGCGAAGCGGCGATCCGGCAGGCCGGAGAATTTAAGTAAGGGCAGGAATCCGCCGGATTTTTTCTCGTTAAGGCGAAGCTCTACCTCATAATCTGACGTATCGTTCAGCATAGTGCCGCCGGTCTCCAGCATCAGGCCGTCTGCCAGTTTTTTGGTAAAGCGGCTGCGCTCCTCCAGGTTCATTTTGCTGCGGCATTCGATCCGGAACTGCCAGGGAGCGCCGCCCTCGTAGTATCGCTTCAGGACTTCCCGCAGATTGGATTCTGCCAGCTCTTTGGCGGCGTTTTCCCGGGATACCTCGTCGATATCCAGGCAGAACAGCAGCTCCCGCCAGGTTCGGATGGACAGAAGTTCTCTGAGATCCCCGTCTTTTACCCGCATGCCGGATCCCATCATGGTGACTTCACCGCAGGTGATCTGACGGGTTGTCAGATCCCGGTAGTCTTTCCAGGTGGTCAGGATCACATCTGACAGTTCGTTTTTGCCTGTAAACCGACGCTTCTTCGCAGCCTCATATTCGGAAATCAGGCCGTTCAGGGCTTCCAGCTCTTCGCGAAGATGCTTATCGTTTTCTGCGGTCCGCTTTTCTCCCAGCAGAATACGTCTGCGCTCTTTCAGAAACGGCAGCTGCTCCTCGCAGTCGCAGCCCTGAAGAGCCAGCAGATAGGCGCTCTTTACAAAGCGCTGTTCTTCCTTCTCATAGGCTGCAAGCAGTGCGTCCCGGCACTCGTCTCTGCCCAGCAGTCCCAGCACCAGAGCCGCATTTTTCCGAATCTTGGGATCCTCGGATTTCAAAAGGGACAGCCAGAATTCCGGCTCCTCCTCGAATTTCTCATCCAGCCACAGACCTGCCGCCGGTCCTTCTTTCTTATCCCGCAGAAGTCCCCGCATGATGGACAGGCTCTGTCTTACGTCTTCTCCGTTTTTTATTTTTTCGTATAAATTATACAAGGTGTCCGTTTCCTTCCTGATACATAATTTTCACAGTTATGGTTATTTTCCCATATCCTTCGGATATGCACGCTCCGCTTTGAATGCCATTCGGCAAGGTTGCATACCCAATGATATTCTATCACATTCCACCCGATCTGCCAACGCATTTGCATACCAGATTTGAATGCCTGCCCCGCAGACTGCTATCTTTTTATTTCCGATAAGAAAGGACCGCCATCCGAAAATGGCGATCCCTTCCACCCCTATATAATTTCCCAATACATTTCGAAAATTTCGTTTTACACCTGTATTCTTACACAAACAATGTCAGGATACCAACCACCAGTACAATACCGAAGAGCAGCGCAGTGATGTAGCTGTTGATCGGCACATTTGCCAATACGGTAGATTGTAGCATGAAGATCAGCCACGGAAATACGGCCAGTTCCGGATGCTCTGCGAACACGGCCCGGGAAGCAATGGCACAGGAAGCACCGCCAGCGATATGAGGCTCAGAAGCGTCTCCTTCTTCTTCGCCCTCAGCATCCGGAAATTGATCATCGTACCGGAATGAACCACCAGCACGTTATAGGCGATGGTTCCCACCGCGATCATATTGGCCGACAGCAGCATATCCTTCGGCAGGTTACCTGTGGCGAAGCCAATGATAAATATCACGCCGTAGATCAGCGGCAGTAACAGATAAGACGGGTGATTGTTGTCTCTGTAAATCTTGTAAGAGGTGGTCGTGTTGCTGGGGATGACATTCATATTGCCAACCTTACCTGTCCAGGACTCCTTGTGGCACTCGTTCGGGCACTGGCTGGTAATTTCCAGCCTCAGTCCGGCGCATGGCAGGCTAAGATGGATCACTTAGGACCTCTCCCGAGTGCGAACACCATCAACTACAAGATTTACCGCGATAAGGACTACCCGTCCTATATCCTGATGCCGTATATCCCGGAGACACCGGGCGAGCTGTGGCTGCAGCCCATGGTAGACGATGATATCGTCATGGGCGGAAGCGGCAAGGGCGGAACCCATTAATTTCTAATTACTGCCGTTTTTTAATATCCAAAGTCTTTCCGGTATCGATACATTTTCTGTTCTTTACAAAAAAACTCCTGCTCCCGCCTGAATCCAAGTTTTTCCAGTAAATGGCAGGATGCCGTGTTTTCCGCCTCTGCGTAGGCACTGATCTCCGGAAGCTCCAGCCAGTCCCTCCCGTAATCCAGCACTGCCCGGCAGGCTTCCTCCCCGTAGCCCTGTCTCCGATAAGGCGTGTCAATCAGGTATCCCAGATCCAGCTCCGCCTCCGGGAGATAATCGGCGATTCCAAAACCGGCGCGGCCGATGATTCTGCCGCTCTCCTTCTCCAGTACCACCCACATCCCGCACTGATAAAGCCCATACATATACCGGATATAGGCCTTTGCCTCCTCTTCCCCGATTTCCAGCAGGCCGTTTTCCCGGCAGATCCGGTTCAGCTCCGGCAGATCGGAAAGCGTCATTTCCCGAATCCGCAGACGTGCTGTTTCCGCGATGGTGACCGGAAGCCCCAGGGCTCTCGTATGTACCTGCTCCAGAAATTCTCGATCAATCTCCTCAAAGCCCTCCAGCAGTATCCGGCAGCCGGACAGCTTCTGGCCGGACAGCTCCGGATTCAGATACCCGATACAGAAGAAGCCCTGCTCCAGCGCGGCTTTTTCCTCTGCGTCTGTCTCCACCAGGCACAATAGCTCTTTGGGCTTTCCAAGGCTTCCGGAGGCCTTGGAAATCGCTTTCCCGCTGCCGCCCGGAACCTTCCTCCAGGGAAGCCCTGAGGCTGTCAGCGCGGCCTCCAGCGCCTCTGTGTGGGACGCCTGTATAATCAGTCCTTTCAGCATTTTCGAAAAACTCCTTTACGTTCTCCCTGTTTTCGGCTAAAATAATAGATAAATACGGATATTAACAAAATGGAGGAACACATTATGGCACAGAATCCGGTAGTTACCATTGAAATGGAAAATGGCGATATCATCAAAGCAGAGCTTTATCCGGAAATCGCACCCAACACAGTCAACAATTTCATCAGCCTCGTGAAGAAGGGTTTCTATAACGGACTGAATTTCCACCGCGTTATCAACGGCTTCATGATTCAGGGCGGCTGCCCCCAGGGCACCGGAACCGGCGGACCGGGCTACTCCATCAAGGGCGAGTTCTCCCAGAACGGCGTCCAGAACGATCTGGCTCACACACCGGGCGTCCTGTCCATGGCCAGAGCCATGCATCCGGACTCCGCAGGCTCCCAGTTCTTCATCATGCATAAGACCAGTCCCCATCTGGACGGCGCTTACGCGGCTTTTGGAAAGGTCATCGAGGGACTTGATGTGGTAGACAAGATCGCCACCACACGCACCGATTTCCGCGATCGTCCCATGAAACCGCAGGTCATGAAGACTGTGACTGTCGATACCTTCGGCGTGGATTATCCGGAGCCGGAAAAACTGTAAGTCTTATCACACAGGACGGAGAAGTCTATGCGTACTTCCCCGTCCTGTTCTTTTTTCGGCATAAAGCGGTCTATGCCTCACTCTTTATTTTCTTAAAATGTTCTTTGATCTGCTTCTCATACCCATTATCTGACAACTCATAAAACTTCTCTCCCAGCACCTCGTCAGGCAGATACTGCTGCTCTACATAATGATTCGGGTAATCATGGGCGTACTTATACCCTGTACCATGACCCAGCTTGCCCGCACCCGGATAATGGGCGTCCTGCAGATGGGGCGGCACGCTGGTGCGCTTTGTCTTCACCGACTCCATAGCCGCAAAGATGGCATTGACTGCGGAATTGCTCTTGGGCGCGCAGGCTACATAGGAAGCCGCCTGGGCCAGGATAATCTGTGCTTCCGGAAAACCGATGCGCTCCACGGCCTGAGCTGCTGATACCGCCACGGTTAAAGCCATGGGATCCGCGTTTCCCACATCCTCAGACGCGCAAATCATAATTCTGCGGGCGATAAACCGTTCATCCTCCCCCGCGTAAATCATTTTCGCCAGATAATAGACTGCCGCGTCCGGATCGGAGCCGCGCATACTTTTGATAAAGGCGGAAATGGTATCGTAGTGATTGTCGCCGGTCTTGTCGTAGCGCACCGTCCGCTTCTGGATGCACTCGGACATCACCTCCAGCGTCAGGTGAATCCGCCCGTCCCCGGAGGGCTCCGTGGTCAGCACGCCAAGCTCGATGGCGTTCAGGGCCGACCGGGCGTCGCCGCCTGCGATATCCGCCAGAAAATCCGCCGCTTCGTCGGTGATCTCCGCCTGATACGCGCCCATGCCCCGCTCTTTATCCGTCAGAGCCCGGTGAATCAGTTCCAGAATATCTGATTTTTCCAGTGCTTTCAATTCAAAAATCACAGAACGGGACAGTAAAGCTCCATTTACTTCGAAATAGGGATTCTCGGTGGTGGCTCCTATGAGAATCACCGTACCGTCTTCCACGAAGGGCAGAAGATAATCCTGCTGCCCCTTATTGAACCGGTGAATCTCGTCCACGAACAGGATGGTCTTGCGGCCATACATCCCCAGGTTATCCTTGGCCCGATTTACCACAGCCTCCATATCCTTCTTGCCGGCCACCGTGGCGTTCAGCTGGGTAAAATCCGCCTTTGTCGTATTGGCGATGACACGGGCAATAGTGGTCTTGCCGGTGCCGGGCGGTCCGTAAAAAATCAGTGAGCTTAATTTATCGGCTCGGATGGCCCGGTAAAGCAGCTTGTCCTTTCCTATGATATGCTTCTGTCCCACAATCTCGTCCAGGGTCCGGGGACGCAGCCGGGACGCCAGCGGCGCCTCCTGCTTCTGTGTATTTTCCCGCATATAATCAAATAAATCCATCTGTATCTCTCCTTGTACCCAGGCGCACTACTCCAGAATCAGTTCGTCCGCCGTCACAAATTCGTACCCTTTTTCCTGCAGCGCATCCACAATCCGAAGGGCCGCATCCACGGTGGTCCGGTAGGAATCATGCATGAGAATCACATCGTTTTCCTCCACATCGGATAGTACCTCCCGCACAATCTGGTCGGCATTTTTCACCTTCCAGTCCAGGGTATCCAGGGTCCAGAATACCGGAATCATCAGCACCTCACATTCCAGCTCCTTATTCCAGCTTCCGTAGGGAGGACGCACGTATTCCACCTGCTGTCCGGTGATGGCGGTAATGGCGCTGCTGGTGTCCTGAATCTCCGCGCAGGCCTCTTTTAAGGGCAGACTGTTCACGTCCACATGGTAAAAGGTATGATTGCCGATGAGATGCCCTTCCTCATGCATGCGCCGGATG
>USDU01000040.1 GCA_900553635.1 uncultured Lachnospiraceae bacterium
GTAAGACCCCTTGAAGACGACAAGGTAGATAGGGCAGAGGTGGAAGTGCAGTAATGCATGGAGCTGACTGTTACTAATAGGTCGAGGGCTTGACCAAGAGTGTAGGAATACACGAAGCGTCATAGGATAGAAAATGTCTAAAGAGATATGCAGTATATAGTTTTGAAGGTACAAAGAGAATGCTGTACGAAGTGTTTGTACAGCGTTTTTTGTGTTCTCTGTATTCTTTCCGGAAACGGATATCAGTTTCGATACTGCCGCGGCGTCATGCCGGTATATTTTTTAAATACCTTAGTAAAGTAACTCTGATCCTCGAAGCCGGTGGCGATGGCAATATCAATAATGGAATAATTTGTATTGATCAGATATTTCTTACTTTCCTCAATTCGTGTATAATTCAGAAATTCCTTAAAAGTAGAACCGGAGCATTGCTTAAACAGTGCAGAAAAATAAGAAGGATTCAGTTTTACATGATCAGCGGTTTCCTTCAGGGTAAGAGGCTGGTCATAATGCTCGGAGATATAAGCGATGGCAGCGGTCATCAGTTCCTGTTCGTTGCGGTAATTACCGCCTTCTCTGGCGGCACTCTGCTTTTTGGAACAGGATGAGCAGGATGTGGTGCAGAAGGAGCAGGAATCTGACTTTGCCGAGAACAGCGGAGGAAGCATATAGGACAGAAGCCAGCTGATTTGTTCTGCTTTTTCCGGCGAAACCAGAGGAATGCTGGAGGTGTACGCACAAAGCTCCAACAGTGGTTTGGAGGGAAGCGCGTATCGTTCTCCGATATCGCTGAGCATATTGGTATCCGCAGGCGCAGTCAGAAAGGGGCCGATGAGAATACAGCCCAGAGCCTCGGAATCATGGTATAAGGGGTAGACCAGATGATTCAGATTGGCATGACAGGAAAAAATATAGGGCTTCTGAGATTTTAGAGCGCGCAGTGCTGCGTCCGCGTGGAGTTCCCGACAGGAGTCCTTGGGAGTGGAATAGACAGAAAGCAGCTTTTTAAAACAGTCGCAAAAGGGCGTGGAGATGCCGAAGCCGCAGAGTGTCTGCCCGTTTTCATTTAATGCCTGCAGAGGAAGTTCCAGGCAGGAGTAAAGACATTCCAGGAGCCTTTCCAATTTCTTTTTTTCAATATAGTTATAGAGTTTAACTTCCAAAACAGCACCTCTTTTCCGGTAATTATTTTGTGAAATAAATGATATCATAAGTTTGGTAAAAATACCATTTTTTATTACCAAAAAAGGCAGAAAAACTGCAATTCGCACGAAATATCGCGTTGAACATTTGTGCAGAATGAGAAAAAAATCAGTCATTTGTCATATCGTTGGTGAAAATATTGACAAAAAAATACCAGTTGTGAATAATAAAAGCAGAACAAAGTCACGTGAAAACGAAAGGGGATTTACAATGTACGAAAACAGTATTGTAACAAAGAAACTTGTCGTTCAGCCGGTATTCGTAAGCCTGGTACACCTGAATGTATTTATGGGACCCTGCCGCTATGGCGTTGGGGAGGAGCTCACCTACGATTACGAGAAGAAGGAATCTTTAAAAACCTTCCAGTTCTTCAACGAGGATCTGAAAAACTACGTGGATCATGGTCATGTAGAGCTTCTGGAGAGCAAATATCTGGAGTGGCATGAGGATTTTGCGGTGAAGGAAGAGAGTATTGAGGACGTGCTTTCCAATAACGAGAAGGTAGATGTTTACCTGATTTCCGGAACCAGACTGATTTCTTATGTATCTACGATTATTGCAAAGCGTTCCGGCAAGCCGATTGCTTTCTGTCCGCTGTCCAACAGTAAATATTCCCGTCTGGGCGGAATCGACGCAGCGGCGCATCTGTTCGCAAGCGGTGATTTTGAGGTATACAACGCATTGAGCTATGAGGAGCTGAACCAGACCTTCCGCGCGATGCGCACCAGAAAGGTATTGAAGAATATGAAGCTTCTGTACGGCCTGAGAAATAACATTCTTTCCTTCGGCTGCGTAAGCTCCTTTGTGGATATCACAGATGTAACGAAGCGCTTTGGTACGGAAATCCTGAACTATAATGGCCTGGAGTTCTTCAAGGAGCTGGATGCCCTGACAGATGAGGAAAAGGCAGAGGCAAAAGCCATTGCGGATAAGCTGGTGGAGGATGCCAATGGCGTTCATCTTCCTGCAGAGACGATTTCCAATGATGTGGAATTCTATCTGACCGCAAAGAAGGTCATGTCCTTCTATGATTGCAACGCATTTACACTGCCCTGCTTTGAGATGTGCGCAACCAGAGAGCTGAATAAGCGTCACCTGACCTTCTGTCTGACACATTCTCTGATGAAGGATGACGGAGTACCGTCCGCCTGCGCGTCCGATGTGGGATCGGTCATCTCCATCGCGATTCTGATGAGCATTGCAAGAAAGGCACCGCATATGGGTAACTGTATGGTGCGTCTGGAGGATAAAACCAACCATTCTCTGCGTATTCTTCACGATGTATGTTCCAAGTATATGAAGGGCTATGATGAGAAGCCGCTGCCGATCGATTATGTAAGCTTTACCAAGGGCAACTGGGGAACCACCATGCGTTACGACTTTGCCCAGGATGCGGGAGAAAAGGTTACCTTAATCAATCTGAGCCCGAAGATGGATAAGATTATGATTGTACGCGGTACGGTTACCGGCTGTGATGATTTCCTGACGCCGGAGTGCAAGCACGCGCTGGTATTTGATGTGGAGGACAGCCATGATTTCCATAAAAAGGAAGCAGAATTCGGACATCACTTCGCATGGGTATACGGTGATTACGAGGAGGATTTAAGAATGCTGGCAGATATGCTGGGAATGGATGTTGTGGTTGCGTAATCGGCAGAATTGCCTGGGAGCCTGAAATCTGAAATAATATAAAGAATTGAAGCAACGGCAAAATTATGGTATACTTTATCCGGGATGTTTGGTGAAGAGACTATAGTTTTGCCGTTTTTTGGAGGTTATATGACAGTAGAAAATCAGGATGAATTGAAAAAACGCGCGGCAGTCATGTATTATCGTGATGATATGACCCAGGCGGAGATCGCGAGAGCGCTATATCTGTCCAGAACCAAGATTTCCCGTCTTCTGAAGGCAGCAAAGGAAGAGAATATCGTAGATATACGTATCAATGGCGGATTTCGACGGAATGATTATCTGGAGCATATTTTTGAAGAACGATATGGACTTAAGGAGGCGGTGATTCTGGCGGACATTCCCGGCGGGGAGGACGAGGCGCTCCGTACAGTCGCCAGGGCAGCCGCAGAGTACATAGATTCCATTTTAACCAAGGATTCTATTATCGGAATCGGAAGAGGCAGGACGCTCCAGACGGTGGTAGAGTGTATGGAGCCCCAAAGGTTTCTGCCGATTCAGGTAGTGCAGCTGATTGGGTTGCTGAATAACCCTTCACAGAATGAGGAGGAGATGGAGCTGGTCCGGCAGTTTGCCAAGGTATACGGAGCCTCCTGCCACAATCTCTTTGCCCCCTTTATTCTGGATGATAAGCAGGCCAGACAGGTATTGAACCGTGTGGCGGCGGTAGGCAAGACCATAGAGCTTGCCAAGCAGGCCAATGTGATATTGAGCTCCGTAGGAAATTTTGATTTGAAGGACAAGCGGATTCTGTGGAATTCTTATCTGGGAAAGGAAGAAAAGCTTCGTCTGAGCCAGCAGGGGGCGGTCGGTCTGTTTTTTGGAAGATACTACGACCGGGAGGGCAGAATTCTGGATACGGAGCTGCATAATAAAATTTTTGGCCTGGAAGTGGAAGAAATTATAAATAAAGAACAGGTGATTACCATAGCGCAGGGTCAGAAAAAGGCGCTTCCCATTCTGGGAGCCCTGCACGGCGGATTGATGAAAACGTTGATTACCGATGAGAATACAGCGTTAAATGTATTAATCCAGGAAGGAAAAATGATAGAATAAGCAGACAGATAAAAGGTTCCGGGAATCCACAGAGGGAGATTCCCGGAACTAATTTTTAGAAACTTTAAGAAACGGTTATTTTAAAATCAGGTCTTTAAGCGCCTGAAGGAGCGTATCGATTTCTTCCGTGGTATTTTGCGCGTCAAAACTGATGCGCAGAGCGCCCTCAACCAGAGAGGCTTCATAACCGGCGCTTTTCAGTACATGGCTTAAGGTGCCGCGGGAGCAGGCTGAGCCTGCTGATACATAGATGTCGCGCATACTCAGGGCATCTACCAGATCGCCGGATTGTGTGCCGGGAAAGGAACAATTCAGCACATAGGGACAGGCGTCTTCGGGACTCAGAATTTGTACCTGAGGGAATGTAGCGGTAACGGCATTCCGGCAATACCGGTTCAGCCGGGTGACCTGTTCCAGATTCTGTTTCATGTTCAGAAGCCGTTTTTCAGCGGCAGCGCCAAAGGCACAGATGAGAGGGACGCTCTCCGTACCGGGATTCACGTGGCCTTCCTGGGCACCGCCGTATTCCAGGGGCGTTACGGGAACCTGAGGACGGATATAAAGCATGCCGATTCCCTTGGGCGCATGGATTTTATGGCCGCTGGCAGACAGAAGATCCACCTTCAGCTCATGGAGCTTGACCGGTATTTTACCAAAGCTCTGGACGGTATCGCAGTGGATAAGCGTGTGGGGATGCTCCCGGTGTACAGCCTCGGCAACCTCCCGCACGGGAAGAACTTCACCGGTTTCGTTGTTTACATGCATCATGGAAATGAGAATGGTGTCCTCCCGGACAGCCCTGAGAATATCCTGTGCCTCTATGCGGTGTGTTTCCGGAGAGGGAGCCACGTAGGTGACGGAAAAGCCCTCCTTTTCCAGAGCCTGACAGCAGGAGAGTACAGAGCTGTGCTCAATGGTCGTGGTCACAATATGACGTCCCACAGCCTGATTCGCCAGGGCGGTACCCCGGATGGCAATGTTGTTGCTTTCTGTTCCGCCGGAGGTAAAATAGACAGAGTCCGTGGGGGCTCCGATAAGCCGGGCCGCCTGGTAACGCGCATTCATTACAGCCTGATAGGCATCCATTCCAAAATGATGGAGAGAAGACGGATTGCCATAACGGTTTGTCATAAAATCAAGGGCCATGGCCGCAATATCCGGGTCGGTGGAAGTCGTGGCGCTGTTGTCAAGGTAAATCAAAAGAATCCCTCCTGTTCATAAAACGATAACTCTGTCTGTATGATAGCATGCGAAGGTTTTCCGTTCAATAGAACCGCAGGATTTGGGATGAAATTCCAAAAATAAGGAAAAGTGAATAAATGTGCAGAGAAGCACAAAGGTGAGAAAATGTTTATTTGTTAAAATATCCAAAATAAATACCATTTTTCAAAAATAATTCAAAATATTGACGGGAAAAAACTGCTATCATCTAGTTAAGTTTGGAGGACATAAAGGGGACAGCGGAAAACAGGCGCGCAGTATTTCCGGGGGACTGTCCGGAAGCTTCAAATGAAAAATGTAGTTTACAACTCAATACGAGAAGGAGAAGGGATTATGAATTATATTCTTGATTTATTGCTGAAGCAGATCTTCACACAGCCATTCCTGCTTTTGGCAATCGTAGTGTTCATTGGTTACCTTGCTATGAAACAGACCGTCGGAAAAGCTCTGATTGGAGCATTTAAGGCGTCTATCGGTATCATTGTAATGGGTATCGGTTCCGGCGCCCTGTCCGCGAACTTCGGTCATCTTCTGACAGCACTGAAAAATTCTACAGGACTTCAGGGCGCAGGCCTGAACACCTACTCAACCATGACAGCCGGTTTTGAGAAAATGGACGCTGTACTGGGAGAGGGCGTAGGTACCTCCTGGGGACTGTATACACTTCTGGTTGCATTTATCATCAACCTGATTCTGGTAGCGCTTCGTAAGTACACCAAGATTCGTGCCGTATACCTGACCGGTAACGCGATGATCGTACAGTGTGGTATCACCGTATACATCGTATGGCGTTTCCTGGGCACAGGCATGGTTCCGACCATCCTGATTGCATCTGTTGTGACAGCTCTGTACTGGGGTATCTGCTCTACGATGCTGATTAAGCCGACCAAGGTTATCACAGGCGGTGCAGACCTGACCGTTGCTCATCAGCAGATGTTTATGGACTTTGTAGCTTACAAGGTAGCTCCGAAGATTGGTAATCCGGAGAAGGACGATATCGAAAAAAAGAAACTGCCGGCATCCCTGAACTTCCTTCAGGACAGCGTTCTGGCAACTCTGCTCTGCATGATTATCGCAACTGCAGTGATTATGCTGGTTATCGGTAAGGATGGCGTAGACGCTCTTCGCGGAGCTGACGGCTTTAACAACGGTACCTATAAGAACAGCATCATCTTCATGCTGTGGATTTCCATCACACTGACCGCAGACCTGTGGGTACTGCTTGCCGGCGTTCGTATGTTCGTAGGTGAGCTGATGATGTCCTTCAAGGGTATCTCTGAGAAGCTTCTGCCGGGCGCAGTTGCAGGTGTTGACTGTGCTGCTCTGTACGGCTTCGCTCCGAAGTCTGTAGTACTTGGTTTCCTGTGCGGCGCACTGGGCCAGATTGTAGGCGTAATTGTCCTGATTGCAACAGGAAGCCCGATTGTCCTGATTCCGAGCTTTATCCCGCTGTTCTTCGACGGCGCTACCGTAGGTATCTTCGCGAATAAGTTCGGCGGCTGGAAGGCTCTGGTAACCATCTGCTTCTGCACAGGACTGATTCAGATTTTCGGTTCCGCGCTTGCGGTTGCTATGCTGGATCTGCCGTGGTGGCAGGGTGTCAGCGACTACGCAACCATCTGGGTAGCAATTACCGCTATCTTCAAGGGAATCGGAGCAATGCTCGGAATTCCGGTTGCATGCTAAGCTTTGCTGTGTAATAATCATTAAGAAATACAAGACAAAAAGGAGAATGAATCATGTTAAATATCGTATGTGTATGCCATAATGGAATGGGAACCAGTATGCTGCTGAAAATCAATGTAAATAATATCTGCATGGAAAACGGAATCAGTGCCAGCGTTGAAGCCTGCGCGCATGGTGAGGCAGCGGGATTCCTGATGAATGCGGATATCGTTCTGACCAGCCCGGAGATCGTGGAAATGCTTCCGCCGACCGACGCAAAGATTGTTACTACAACCAATATGCTGAACAAGGATGAGGTAACAGGTCTGCTGGTAAACTGCGTAAAGGAAAATTTCCCGGGCGAAATGTAATCGGGAAGAGCTTTTATGACAGTCATCAATTATATGGTCAGCATTCTGGCATTGGCAGTGCTGATATATGAGACTTATCTGGTAATCCGGCAGAACCGCCGGGTTACCGTGAAAGGAAAAGACGATTTCTTTACATTCTGTCTTGTATTACTGTTTACATCGTTGCTTTTGCGGCCGGATCCCGGTGCGGAATTTGTGGAAAGCCTTCGCAATACGTTAATCCTGATGGCATTGTTCTTTACCCTGGCGGTGAAGCGCGGAATCAGTGAAAAGGGCGTGGTAAAGCTGGGCTTTGTAATTCCCTGGGAAAAGGTAACGACAGTGGAGATTGCGGAATATCAGACATCTAAGGTTATTGCGCGTTTTACAACCGGGAAGAGACAGTTTAAGCTTATATTTCCGAAATATCAGTTAAAGCAGCTGGTGTATGAAATTCAAAAGTATATTCCGAAGGTGATGGTAGAGAATTCTCTGAAGCTGAACGGATAAACGAAACCCGATGGGAAGATGAAGCCCATCGGGTTTTTTATATATTTTTTACGTTATTTCCGATACTGTTTGGGCGTCAGGCCGGTATATTTCTTGAAAACTCTCGTAAAATAACTCTGCTCCTCAAAGCCCACGGCAATGGCGATGTCAATGATAGAATAATTGGTGTTGCTCAGAAGGTGCTTGCTTTCCTCAATACGGATATAGTTCAGATATTCCTTAAAAGAGGAACCGCAGGATTTCTTAAACAGGGAAGAAAAGTAGGAGGGATTCAGCTGTACCTGGGCCGCCGTTTCCTCCAGAGTCAGGGGCTTATTGTAGTTCTGGGTCATGTACTGGATGGCATTTTTGATTACCTCGCTGTTTTTTCCTGAATTTTTTACAAACATACTTTCAATAAAGAAATCCAGAGTTTTCTGAAGTTCCAGGCAGAGCTCCTCCTGATTGCGGGTGGAATTCAGATTCTGGAGAAAATTGTTGCTGATTTTCAGGGCAACGTCGGTGTTGGCTCCGCCCTCCATGGCTGCACGGGAAAGAACGGAACAGAGCTCGATGGCCCGGGAGCGGATGATATTCAGGTTATTGCCGCCTTCAAAAAATACGTATCCGAGGAGTTCGTTGAGAACCTTCCGGGAATCCTGAATATTACGTTCCTTTACCCGCCGAATGAGCAGATTTTCTTTTTCCACCGGATAACTCTGTCCCTGTACGGACTCTACGGATTTGTACATCTGGATAGACTCGCTGATGCGGGATTGCTGTACAATTTTACTCCGGCTTTCGGAAAGCTGTTGCAGAGCCGAGGGAATCAGCGGAGTAAAAGTGTAGGAGAGAAGCCGGCTGATATGTGTGGCCATCTCCGGAGTGATGATGCGGATACCGGACAGAGCCTCATAGAGATCCAGGGTATGCTCGGTAGATACGGTATACCGCCGGGTGATGTCCAAAAGTAACGTAGAGTCCGGTTCGTCCATCAGAAAAGGGCCTATCAGAATCGCGCCAAAGAGGGTGTCTTTATTTACCAGAGGAAATATGATATGATTAAGATTAGCATGACAGGAAAAGACATAGGCCTCCCCCAGATCCATGGCCCGTTTTGCCGCTTTTGCGTGCAGCTCCTTACAGCTGCCCTTCTGAGCGCTCTGCTCGGATAACAGCTTTTTAAACTGCATACAGAAGGGAGTGGCAGTGCCAAAGCCACAGAGGGTGTTGCCTGCTTCATCCAGGGCCTGAATAGGCAGATTCAGGCAGGAATAAAGACATTCCAGAATTTCCTTCAACTGCTGTTCACTGATAATATTGTATAAATAGGCTTGCATATAGAAAGACTCCTTTTCCTCATATGCATGCTATTATATCATAAGAAAATCAAAAAAAGTATCAAATTTCAAAAGTTATTACAAGCAAAATCCAAAAGAAATTACTAAAATAACATCAGATATTGAGGAGTGACAGAGATGTCGATAATTCAGAGTATATCAGGAAGCGTACAAGAAGGAAAAGCAAAAAGTGTAAAGCAGCTGGTACGTCAGGCGCTGGAGGAAGGCTATGATCCGAAGGTGATTCTGAATGAAGGCCTGTTGACAGGTATGATGGTAGTTGCCGATAAGTTTAAGAAGGATGAGGTATTTGTGCCGGAGGTGCTGGTCTCATCCAGAGCCATCAACGCCGGACTTACCATTCTGGAGGGTTATCTGACCACGGGAGATGGCGATGGCTATATCGGAAGAGTTGTACTGGGAACGGTGCGCGGCGACTGGCATGATATCGGAAAGCATATGGTATCCCTGTCTCTTCGGGCAGCAGGCTTCGAGGTGGTGGATATCGGATACGATGCGGATACAGCCCTGTTCCTTGATACCGCTGAGGAGGTTGGGGCAGATATCATCTGCATGTCAGCGCTTCTGACCACCACGATGGACGCCATGCAGGAGGTTATTGAAGAACTGAAGCGCCGTCATTTACGCGAAAAATATATTGTTATGATAGGCGGAGCTCCGGTCAATGAATGCTTTGCCCAGGAAATTGATGCAGATATTTATACGTCAGACGCCATGTCCTGTGCCAGAGAGGCAAGGAAGGCAGTTCTGAAGAAGAGAGGACAAGATGAGGTTTCATAACCTGAAAGCAGAGGTGCCGGAGGAAAAGGTACTTCAAAAAATGAATTGTCCGCCGGAATCTGAGTGGTATGAGGAATTTCAGAGTGAGCTGGAAGAGCTTGAAAGCGAGGCAAAAAGGGCGTTAGAGCCCCATGGAGCAATGGCCTTCGGAAAAATACCGAAGGAGCTGGCTACGGAAAAGATTCCAGAGGGAACAGAGGTAGCCTGCGCCATTATTACGATTGGAAAGGATATTTCCGATTATTGTGAGAGCTTTTTCCGGGACGGGGATTGCGTCAGAGGACTTCTGGCAGACTCCTATGCAGATATTTATCTGTTTGAACTGGAAAAATGCTGGGTGCATCAGGTGATGGACGTCTGCCGGGAAAGAAAGGTGGGCATCCGGGGACGACTGGAGATTCCGGGTGATCTGACCATGGAAGCCCAGAAGTTTGCCTTCGACACCATTGGGGAGGCAGAGCTTCCGGGACTGACCTTATCCAGGGGATATATGTTCTACCCGGTAAAAACCATTTGCCATATCTTCCTTCTGTCGGAGGATCCGGAAGAATTCCGGGTGGCACATGACTGCAGACGGTGTACCAACACAGCCTGCAATATGCGAAAGGAGCCTCCCAGTCCGGAGCTTCTGTAAGCGTAAATATGGATGTACGTTCGGAAAGCTGGCGCGCGGCCAAACGGATGTCAGATATAGGATTTGAAAGTCTGTAGATTTTACAGGAAAAGCGAAAGAGAGGAAAAGAAAAATGACCAGTTATGAAATTATGAAGGCTAATATACATTTCCAGAATCCGGACCGTATCGGTCTTCGATTTGACAGAATCGCGGGAAAGGGTGATGTATGCCGTATCTTCGTACTTCCGCCGAAGGATAAAAGAGACAACAGCAAGACCTACAGCGTATCCAAGAAGGTTCGTCCGGGCGACAACGAATACGATGAGTGGGGATGCCTGTGGAGAAGCGACGGAAAGGGATCCAGCATGGGCGAGCCCTGTAATATCGCTCTGGAGGATCTGGAGGAGGATCTGGAGGATTTCCAGTTTCCGGATCCGAAGGCAGAGGGCCGTTTTGACGGACTGGAGGAAGCGCTGAAGGAGGCCGAGGAGAAGAACCTGTATGTACAGCTGAACAGCCCCCAGTGTATTTTTGAGCGTATGCATTTCCTGCACGGCTTTGAGGATACCCTTTGCGATATCATTGAACTTCCGGAGGAGACAGAGGAGCTGGCAAGAAAGCTTGCAGACTATCAGATCGGCATTATCGAAGAAGCATATCGTCTGGGAAAGGGCCGGATTCACTGCTATGATACCACAGACGACTGGGGTACCCAGCAGGCGCTGATGATTTCTCCCAAGAGATTCCGTGAAATCTTCAAGCCGCAGTACAAGAGAATCTTTGACAAGGCGCATGAGTGCGGTATGGACATCCGTTTCCATACAGACGGCAAGATCAATGACATCCTGGAGGATCTGATTGAGCTGGGCGTAGATATCATCAATATCCATCAGCCGAATCTGGTAGGCGTGGATGAGATTTCCAAGATTGGTCAGGGACGTATCTGCTTTGAGGCGTCTGTGGATATTCAGACCACACTGCCGACCGGAGATAAGGAGCGCATCGACCGGGAAGCAAAGGAACTGGTTGAAAAATGGGGTACCAGACAGGGCGGCTTTATCGGCGTAGAGTACGGCTATCTGGATGCAATCGGTACCACTAAGGAAACCATGCTGTATGAACTGGAGTGCTTTGAGAAGTACGGTACCTATAAGAAATAAGGTGCAGGATAACAGGAGGAAATGACAATGATTATTATTGCAGAGAAGCTGAACGGAACGATTCCTTCTATGGCAAAGGCGATCGCAGGTCGGGATGAGGAATGGATTAAGGATATTGCCCGGAAAGAGGCGGCAGACGGAGCGGCTTTTATCGATGTATGCGCTTCTGTTGAAGTGGGCGAAGTAGAAACCCTGCACTGGATGATTGACCTGGTACAGAGCGTGACAGATGTTCCGATCTCCATCGACAGTCCCAGCACAGAGGTTCTGGCAGAAACATACAAGTTCTGTAAGAAACCGGGACTTTTTAACTCTGTGTCCATGGAGAGTAAAAAACATATAGATTCTATTTTCAAAATTATGGCTGAGAATCCTGGCTGGGAAGTCATCGCCATGCTGTGCGATGACACGGGAATTCCCAAGTCTGCGGCAGACCGTCTGCGTGTCTTTGATAATATTATGAAGAAGGCAGAGGAGTATGGAATTGATCCGTCCAGAATCCATATTGACCCCATCATCGAGGCTGCGGCCCTGATGGATCCGGACAGAGAGGACGGACCGGGAATCACCATCAATACCAAGGTGATTGACGCTATCCGCGCAAAATACCCGACCATTCATATTACTTCCGCTATCAGCAATATTTCCCATGGCCTGCCTGCCCGGAAATATATGAACTATGCTTTCGCTTCCCTGGTATTATCCCATGGACTGGACAGCGGTATCCTGGATCCTCTGAACCATGGAATGCATGCGATTATTGATACCACAGAGAAGATGCTGAAGCTCTCCAATGCCGAGCTGCAGAAGATTGCGGAAGCTGTGAAGGAGCAGACACTGGAGGATGTGGAGCTTCCCCTTCCGGATGGCGATTTCACTCCGGAGGAGGCCAGAAAATACGCGGAGATGTCCGCGACCATACTGGCTATGAAGGAGCTGCAGATGACGGTAGAGGATCTGGATCCGGATGAGGAGGACCGCGATATTCAGGGCGTCTCCTACGCGGCAGAGGCTTTGCTTGGACTGGATGAAGACGGTTACTGTATGTCATACATTGAAGCATATAAGGACGACCTTTTTGGCGTACCGAAGAAATAAGAAAACAGGAGGAATGATGGATTATGAGACCGGAAATTGAAGAAGTAAAGGAACTTGTTATTAAAGGAAGCGCGAAGAAGGTAGCAAAGGCAGTACAGGCTGCTCTGGATGCAGGCTGTGATGCTTCTGAAATCCTGAATCAGGGTATGGTAGAGGCGATGTCCGAGGTTGGAGAGCAGTTCTCCAAAAATGAAATCTTTGTATCCGAGATGCTGGTAGCGGCCCGCGCCATGAAAAAGGGCGTTGCAGTTCTGCAGCCGCATCTTGCGAATGGCTCCACAGGCAGCCTGGGCAAGGTAATTATCGCCACAGTTAAGAATGACCTGCATGATATCGGAAAGAACCTGGTAGCCATGATGATCGAGAGCGCAGGCTTTGAGGTCATCGACCTGGGAATCGATGTTCCCATTGCAAAGATCATCGAGTGCTACCGTGAAAATCCGGATACCAAGATCATTGCGCTGTCCGCGCTTCTGACCACAACCATGCCGGATCTCCGTGAGACAGTAGACGCTCTGAACCATGAGGATTTCCGTAACGAAGTAAAGATCATGGTAGGCGGCGCTCCGATTACCAAGGAGTTCGCAGATGAGATCGGTGCCGACGGATATTCCGCAGATGCCGCAGAGGCAGCAGTTCTTGCCAAGAAGCTGGCAGCATAATCACGATATAATTCTTTTTATTGCTACATTATCCCTCAGGAACCGGACCGCTTTTGGCGGTCCGGTTCTTTTATCCGGCTTTTTTATCCGAAAAAAGTAATGCACAAATGTTTAATTTGTAGTAAACTAAGTAAGAATCATGCAATAAAACGGTCCTGTATGAGGAGTGAATATTATGATAGCAATCATCGATTATGACGCGGGCAATTTAAAGAGCGTGGAAAAGGCGCTCCTTTCCCTGGGGGAAGAGGTGCTGATAACCCGTGAGAGAGAAGCATTGCTTCGCGCGGATAAAGTAATTCTTCCGGGCGTCGGCAATTTCGGGGACGCCATGGAAAAGCTGAAAAGCTATGGACTGGTTCCGGTGATTCACGAGCTGGCAGAGAGGGGAAAGCCCTTTCTTGGCATCTGTCTTGGTCTGCAGCTTTTGTTTGAGCGAAGCGACGAAGCACCCGGCGTGGAAGGACTTGGAATCCTGAAGGGCGAGATATTACAAATTCCGAATAAAGAAGGCTTAAAAGTACCTCATATCGGATGGAATTCCCTGCATCTGCAGAATGAAGGCCGGCTGTTCCGGGATTTGCCCGAGGGATCCTATGTGTATTTTGTCCATTCCTATTATCTGAAGGCGGAGAATCCACAGATCGTAAAGGCCACCACGGAGTACGGCGTGACCATCGATGCCTCCGTGGAGCAGGGCAATGTGTTTGCCTGCCAGTTCCATCCTGAGAAGAGCAGCCGGGTGGGGCTTAGGATACTGGAAAATTTCGCGAAGCTGGAGGGTTAGACATGTTTACAAAACGAATTATTCCCTGCCTGGACGTACACGCGGGACGCGTGGTGAAGGGCGTTAATTTCGTAAACTTAAGGGACGCGGGCGACCCGGTGGAGATCGCGGCAGCCTATGACGCGGCGGGAGCGGACGAGCTTGTATTTCTGGATATCACAGCCTCTTCCGACGCGCGCAATACGGTTGTGGAGATGGTACGCCGGGTGGCTGAGAAAGTGTTTATTCCTTTTACGGTAGGCGGCGGTATCCGTACTGTGGACGACTTCAAGGCGCTGCTGCGGGAGGGCGCAGATA
>USDU01000041.1 GCA_900553635.1 uncultured Lachnospiraceae bacterium
GGCAATGGTCGTATCTGTCTCATGACCGACTGCTGAGATCACCGGCGTATTGCAATCAAAGATGGCCCGTGCCACCTTTTCCTCATTAAAGGCCCACAGATCCTCGATGGAACCGCCGCCACGGCCCACAATCAACACGTCCAGGCCCAACGCATCCAAGGCCTTGATACCTCGCACAATGCTGTCCGCCGCGCCCTCTCCCTGCACCTGAGCCGGGTAGAGAATAATCTGTACATAAGGGTTGCGCCGCAAGGCAATATTGCGGATATCCTGCACTGCAGCTCCTGTAGGCGCCGTCACCACACCCAACCGTTTCACATAGTAAGGAATCGGCTGCTTGTATTCCTGCGCGAACATGCCCATTTCCTCAAGCTCGTTTTTCAGCTTCTCGTAAGCCTCGTAAAGCTGGCCCACGCCGTCTTTGATAATCTCTCTGGCATAAAGCTGATAGCTGCCGCTGCGCTCGTAGACGCTGACACGCCCCAGTACAATGACCCTTTGTCCATCCTGCATAGGAAAGGCCAGACCTTTCCGGTCGCCCGCGAACATGACGCATGCCACGGATCCGCTCTCATCCTTCAGAGAAAAGTAGATGTGCCCGGAACTGTGATATTTACAGTTGGACACCTCTCCCTTTACATAAATACGGTTCAGCATAAAATCCTGTGTAAACATATTCTTGATGTATGTGTTTACCTGCGCTACCGTATAGACATGCTTCATTCCGCTTTTCCTGTCTTTCCTATCTTACCTAAAATACCGTTCACAAAGGCCGGAGACTCGTCGCCGCCAAACTTTTTGGACAGCTCCACCGCCTCGTTGACTGCTACGCCCACGGGAACGTCCTCATCGTATTCCATCTCATACACAGCCAGACGTAAAATGGTCAGATCGGCCTTGCCCATACGGGATACCTTCCAACCTTCCGCCGTATCTTCCAGAGCCTTGTCGATCTCCGGCAGTTTTTCTATAATATGCGCATATTTCTTCTCAATATACTGCTGATCCTTCGGCTCCACCTCACCCAGGCTGTCGAAGAACATCCGGATCTGCTCCGGCATCTCCTCTGCGCTGTTAAACTCGATACGAAACAGCAGTTCAAAAATATGCTCTCTTAACTCTCGTCTTTTCATCTTGTCCTTTTTCCCTCTTAATCGTTTGAAAAGGGAGCCGCTGACTGCAGCCGCTCCCCTTCCTGTGCTACTTATTTATCCTCTTTTCCCATATTCACATTAACAATGCGGATATTGACCATGGCAACTTCCAGTCCTGTCATGTTCTCAATGGCGCTCTTCACACGATCCTGTACCTTCTCAGATACCTTCATGATGCTGTAGCCATACTCAATATTCAGAGCCAGATCCACGTCTACGCTGCGGTCTGTCACCAGAACCTTGACGCCCTTGGACAGGTTCTTGACGCCCAGCTTTCCGATCAGTTCGTTGGTGATATTGCCGGCCATGGAAGCCACGCCCTCTACCTCGGTAGCTGCCAACCCGGCTATGGTAGCGACTACCTCGTCCGCGATCTGAACTTCGCCCAGCTGACTGTCCTCATGTATCATATGAACGCCTCTTTTTTCTTCCTTTGACATATCCAAAACCTCCTGTTTTCTGTGTAAATCAGGTTATCCTGCTTACACGAAGCTTTTTTCTTACTTTCTCACACGACCTGGCAACAGATACGCCTCTCCTGCCATGCTTTTTATATTTTATCACACTTTACACGTTGTTGACAAGGGTTTCCCATGGTCTGTGGCCGTAATAATTACCGGCCAAACTCGGACAGGATCAGACCAGGATTTCGATCAAGCGTCATGCCCACGCTCCATGCGTTGGCCCAGATCAGCAACGGTCTGCCCTTCAGATCCTTGATCTTCTTCATATCGGAGGTACCCACCAGCTTACTCATGTCGATGTCCTCGTTCTCAATCCAGCGGATATGCTCGTAGGGCAGCGGCTCCAGACGGATGTCCACGTTGTATTCATTTTCCAGACGATACTTCAGAACGTCGAACTGCAGAACGCCCACGACGCCCACGATAATCTCCTCCATACCGGTGTTGAACTCCTGGAAAATCTGGATAGCTCCCTCCTGGGCAATCTGTTCAATGCCCTTGACAAACTGCTTCCGCTTCATGGTATCAATCTGACGCACACGCGCGAAATGCTCCGGCGCAAAGGTCGGAATTCCTTCGTACTTAATCTGCCTGCCCGGCATACACAGGGTATCTCCGATGGAGAAAATACCCGGATCAAAAACGCCGATGATATCGCCTGCGTAAGCCTCGTCCACAATCTTCCGGTCCTGCGCCATGATCTGCTGAGGCTGGGACAGACGCTGCTTTCTGCCGCCCTGCACATGGTAAACCTCCATGCCGGCGGTAAACTTGCCGGAACAGATACGGATAAACGCGATACGGTCCCGGTGCGCCTTGTTCATATTTGCCTGGATCTTGAATACAAAAGCAGAAAACTCCTCTTCCATGGGATCAATCAGACCCACGTCTGCCTTACGGGGCAGCGGAGAAGTGGTCATCTGTAAAAAATGCTTCAGGAAAGTCTCCACGCCAAAGTTGGTCAGAGCCGATCCGAAGAATACCGGGGACAGCTTTCCCTGGCTCACCAGCTCTTGATCGAACTCCGCGCTGGCGCCGTCCAGAAGCTCGATGTCGTCCATGAGCTTTTCTTTCTGACCCGGATCCAGGATGCTGTCAATCTGTGGATCGTTGATGGACAAATCCAGCTCCTCACCTTCCTTGGTTCCCTTTTCAGTGTCGGAGAACAGCAGCACCTTCTCGGTGTTCCGGTCATAGACGCCCTTGAATGCCTTACCGGAGCCGATGGGCCAGTTTACCGGGCAGGTGGCAATACCAAGCTCATTCTCGATATCGTCCAGCAGTTCAAAGATATCCATCGCTTCCCGGTCCATCTTATTGATAAAGGTAAAAATAGGGATATGGCGCATGGCGCAGACCTTGAAAAGCTTCCGGGTCTGAGCCTCCACGCCCTTACTGCCGTCAATAACCATAACTGCGGAATCCGCAGCCATCAGGGTACGGTAGGTGTCCTCGGAGAAGTCCTGATGTCCTGGAGTATCCAGAATGTTGATACAATAGCCGTCGTAATTAAACTGTAATACCGACGAAGTAACAGAGATACCTCTCTCCTTTTCGATCTCCATCCAGTCGGAAACCGCGTGACGGGCCGTGGCCTTTCCCTTTACAGAGCCTGCCAGGTTGATAGCTCCGCCATAGAGCAGGAACTTCTCAGTCAGGGTCGTTTTACCTGCGTCGGGGTGGGAAATAATCGCGAAGGTTCTTCTTTTTTTAATTTCATCTACATAATTTGCCATAAATTCATTCATCCTTATCTTCTATGTGTATATGCCTGCGATTCAAAAGCCCATCCGGACACCTTTTCCGAAAATGGGCATAACTAATATCCAGTATACACATTTTCGGGACTTTTGCAAGGGGTTGCTTTCTCTCTTCCATTTTTGTTATATATGTGTTATAATCTTAACAATCAGGTGACTGCTCCGTGCCTGAACGATTCTACAATAGATGTATTTTATAACACAGGATGGTGACTCCTATGGAAAGCGAATTACAGAAAACCTTTCTCGATACCACAGATATTCCGGATATACAAACTTATTTTGTCAATCAGGCCTTTGAATTCCAAGAATTGATGATGATGTACAGCTGTGCCATCCGTGAGATGCGAACCAAGCTGGAGGTGCTGAATGACGAGCTGAGTGTCCATCATCAGCGCAACCCCATTGAATTTATCACCTCCAGGGTGAAGAAGCCTTTGAGTATCGTAGAGAAGCTGCACCGTTACGGCGTGCCCGTCAGCGTGGAGTCTGTAGAAAAGAATCTGAATGATGTGGCTGGCGTCCGCGTTATCTGTTCTTTTATCGACGACATCTATACCGTGGCGGATATGCTGCTGCGCCAGGATGATATTACTTTAATTAAGAAGAAGGATTATATTGAGCACCCCAAGGACAACGGCTACCGCAGCCTGCACCTGATTATCGAGATCCCGGTCTTCTTTTCCAATCAGAAGAAAAATATGCGGGTGGAGGTGCAGATCCGGACCATCGCCATGGACTTCTGGGCCAGCGTCGATCACCAGCTCAAGTACAAGCAGGATATCGAGGATGTGGAAAATGCGGACGAACTGTCCGCAGAACTGAAGGAATGCGCCGACATCATCGCCCAGACTGACGCCCGGATGCAGGCCATCAAGAATAAGATTTATCCCGGCAACGCTTTGCCGAAAACAAATATGGATAAGCTGAAAAAGCTGACGATTCCCCTGAACAACCGCGAAATTTAACTGTACAAAAACAAGACCGTCTCCTTCAAAAAAGGATTCGGTCTTATTTTATGTAAGGATTAATCTTCAAAATTACGGTTGTGGCTGTAATGACCCGGATTCGGAACCGGAGCGATGGTGCTGACCCAACGGTTCGTGTAGTTGAAGAAGCCTGCTACAAAGGCTGCTTCCAGAATCTGATGATCATCCAGTCCTGCCTCACGGAGCTTATTCACCTGCTCCTGATCAATGTCGCGGGGATGCGCAGTTACATACCATGCATACTCGCAAAGCGCGTAGTCCTCTTTGGACAGCTCATCCTTGGCGGAACGATAATTATAGGAAATCTTGTCTACCAGACGGGCGTTCTTCCACATACCGCGGAGATTGTCGCCGTGGGTGGTCAGGCAGTAACAGCAGCAATTGTAAGAGGATACAACCACGCCAATCATCTCTTTCTGCGCGTCTGTCAGATAGCAGGTGTCGTTATACAGGGAATTCTTGAAATTCAGGAATCCAATGTACTCCTTGGCGTTCAGGGGAAGAATCTTAAACAGATTGTTAATAAAGCCCCAGTTTTTCTCCATGACCTCCACATTTTTATTGAAGACAGCGTATTCCTCGTCTGTCATCTCCTCGCGATCCGGTTTCTGCAGTCTTGAAAGCTGCTCGTCAAATTCCAGCATAATAAAATTCCTCCTAGTTTAATCTTCGGGGCAGATTGCGAAGCATCTTGCAGGGAAGCCTGTACCATCCTTCAGCTTCGGGAACGCGCATACAATCATAGCTCCCACAGCCGGTACCTGATCCAGATTTCTCATAACCTCAATCTGGATGCGGTCAGTCTCCAGAATGTACTGCTCGCCCGGATACGGATACGCGTCCTCTCTGGTGGTCACGTAGCTTGGGTCGGTATCTGCCGGCTCATGTCCGATGGCGCCGATATTACGCTCCTCTACCAGCCACTTGATCGCGTCTACGCTCCAGCCCGGATAATGAGGATTGCCATTCTCGTCCGGATTGTCCAGATTGGACTTCTTATGCCAATCGGAACGGAATGCTACGAACGCGCCCTCCGGGATTCTGCCGTTCTCGCTCTCCCACTTTTCCAGATCTGCTACAGTCATGGTGAATTCGGCGTTCTCGGCACATTCCTTGGACTTGTCTACGACTACCAGAGGATATACCAGCTCTTTTACGGTAATCTTGCTCATGTCGCGGCCATCGCCCCAGAAATGAAGGGGTACGTCTACGTGAGTTCCATACTGGCTGGCTACGCTGTACTGGATACATCTCATGGGCGCCATCATGTCGTCCGGGGTGCCCTCTCTGTAGTCGAAAAGAAGCTTGCCTTCCAACGGCTTGAAGCCGTACCAGTGCGGAGTCTCTGGGCTCAGCTCATGCGTCAGGTCTACCCATTTGTAACCTGTCCCTTTTACTTCTTTCACAAAATCCCACAATTTAAGGTTTGCCATAATATTATCCTCCTTTAACTAAAAAAAGTCAATACAAGACGCGCTTCTTCGGAGTCTCCATTGACTTTTTATTTTTCACAGTGTAACTTTGATGTGCTACAGTAACTTTACTATAGCAGAGAAATGTATTTTTGTCAATACCCTATTTTGCCTATAGGAAATGTTGGTTGGCTTCAACTTTTCCCACTTTTTTGATCGCGCAACAAAAACAAAAGGCACCCGTCGGATTCATCCGGCGAATGCCTTTCCACATTTATCTCTTAGACTATCGTTCTAGCTTAGAACTTGCCAGCGTCTGCTGCTTCCTGTACAGCTACTGCAACTGCAACAGTCATACCAACCATCGGATTGTTACCGGCACCGATGAGACCCATCATCTCTACGTGAGCCGGTACAGAAGAGGAACCTGCAAACTGAGCGTCAGAGTGCATACGTCCAAGTGTATCGGTCATACCGTAGGAAGCCGGTCCTGCTGCCATGTTGTCCGGGTGAAGGGTACGTCCTGTACCGCCGCCGGATGCTACGGAGAAGTACTTCTTTCCTGCCTCCAGGCGCTCCTTCTTATAAGTACCTGCTACCGGATGCTGGAAACGGGTCGGGTTGGTAGAGTTACCGGTGATGGATACGTCTACGTTCTCCTTCCACATGATCGCTACGCCTTCCGGAACGCTGTTTGCGCCGTAGCAGTTAACCTTTGCGCGAAGTCCCTCGGAGTAAGCCTTGCGGAATACTTCCTTAACTTCGTTGGTGTACGGATCGTACTCGGTCTCAACGTATGTAAATCCGTTGATTCTGGCGATGATCTGAGCAGCGTCCTTTCCAAGACCGTTCAGGATAACACGCAGCGGCTTCTGGCGAACCTTGTTTGCCTTCTCTGCGATACCGATAGCGCCCTCTGCTGCTGCGAAGGACTCATGGCCTGCCAGGAATGCGAAGCACTCGGTCTCCTCTTCCAGAAGCATCTTGCCCAGGTTACCATGTCCCAGACCTACCTTACGTGTATCTGCTACAGAACCCGGAATACAGAAAGCCTGAAGGCCCTCTCCGATAGCTGCTGCAGCGTCTGCTGCCTTGCGGCAGTTCTTCTTGATTGCGATAGCTGCGCCTACGATGTATGCCCAGCAAGCGTTCTCGAAACAGATCGGCTGGATGCCCTTGATCTGGTTGTATACGTCCAGGCCTGCATCCTTGGTGATCTTCTCAGCTTCCTCGATGGAAGCGATGCCATAGCTGTTCAGAACAGCGTTAATCTTATCAATACGTCTTTCATATGATTCAAATAATGCCATTTTTCATCTACCTCCTCGATTACTCTTTACGCGGGTCAATGATCTTAACCGCATCTGCTACACGGCCATACTGACCTTTCGCCTTTTCCCATGCAGTGTTCGGGTCATCACCCTTCTTGATAAAGTCTGTCATCTTGCCAAGAGAAACGAACTGGTATCCGATAATCTGGTCTTCTGCGTCCAGAGCGATGCCTGTTACATAGCCCTCTGCCATCTCCAGGTAGCGGGGTCCCTTCTTCAGAGTACCGTACATGGTACCTACCTGAGAACGAAGTCCCTTTCCAAGGTCCTCCAAGCCAGCGCCTACTGCAAGACCATCCTCAGAGAATGCGGACTGAGAACGTCCGTATACGATCTGCAGGAACAGCTCACGCATAGCGGTATTGATAGCATCACATACAAGGTCTGTGTTCAGAGCCTCCAGTACAGTCAGTCCCGGCAGAATCTCGGACGCCATAGCTGCGGAATGAGTCATACCGGAACATCCGATAGTCTCCACCAGTGCCTCCTGGATAACGCCTTCCTTTACGTTCAGGGTCAGCTTACATGCTCCCTGCTGCGGTGCACACCAGCCAATGCCGTGTGTAAAGCCGGAAATATCTTTAACTTCCTTCGCCTGTACCCATTTTGCTTCTTCCGGGATCGGAGCGGCGCCATGGTGTACGCCCTGTGCTACCGGACACATCATCTCGACTTCATGTGAATAAATCATTTTAAAACTCCTTTCAGAATGGATTAATAGCGACCCGGGGTGGCTTAAGTCCCGCTTTGTCGCATTTGGTTATATTTTCGCACATAATGGTGAATTCGTCCAGTCTTTTTTTGTAAAAAGTCTGTGATCCGTGAAAAAAATAATGAACGCTGTTCAAGACTTGTTTCTTTTTCCTTTTTATACTACAATGGGATATCATACTTTTACAGGGAGAATTATCTATGAATCCAATGCAGCTTTTGAAAATGAAATCCGCCTGGGACCGTTTCCAGGCCGCGCATCCTAAGTTTCCGCTTTTTCTGAATTCTGTCATGCAAAACGGGATTCACGAAGGGACGATTCTGGAATTCAAGGTCACGGAGCCGGACGGCAGAACCTTCTGTTCCAATCTAAAAATCAGCAGAGAGGATCTGGAGCTCTTCCAGGAGTTGAAGGAGCTGGCCCAGCAGAACCGGTAACGTATGAACGCCGCAGGCAAAGCCTGCGGCGTTTTTCTCTTTTGTGCAATCAGACATTGCACGATTCTGCATTCAGGCCAGTCTCAATAACATCTCGCTGTGCTCCTGAACTACTTTTTTTAAAACATTTACATCTTCCTGCATGGTGTCGATCTGTTCGGTCCGAAACTGATACCTCCGATATGTAGAGGTATAGCAGGCTTCGATATTCTGAAGTCTCGGCAGCATATCGTTCTCCAGCAGGAGTTCTACTTTCAGCATATGTCCCTCGTTGATAGTCATGCGGTCTTCTACAGCCGTCATGCGACCTTCCATTACCGTCATACGGCCTTCCATTGCTGTCATACGGCCTTCCATTGCTGTCATGCGCTCTTCCATTACCGTCATGCGCTCTTCCATTACCGTCATGCGCTCTTCCATTGCTGTCATACGTTCTTCCAGCTTCGTTACGCGTTCCTCCAGGGCTGTCATGCGTTCTTCCAGCTTCGTTACACGCTCCTCCAGGGCTGTCATACATTCTTCCAACTTCGTTACGCGTTCTTCCAACCTCGTTACGCGTTCCTCTAGCCTTGTTACGCACTCTTCCAGTCTGTCCAAACGCATATGAATACCCTGTAGCTGTTCATGGATAGGGGCCAAATGCTTTTCCAATTGCTTCTCCAACTGCTTTTCCAATTGCTCGCTGAACAGTTGGGATATCATAACTGCATCTTCTTTTGTCAACGCCATAAATTCTCCTTTTCCGAGACAGCGCCATTTCCAGAATATGCAATGTCATAAAGTCATAATACTATAATGCGACAGATTTGACAAGGAATTTCCAAATAACTCAAAATCTTTCTTTTTTATATTCAATCATGATTCAGACATGCCACCAGATCTCCGAAAATCAGATCTCTCTGACAGTAATTGGCCACACGGATCTCGTGACGGCTAGTCATCTCCCGATCCTTTACCCAACGGCAGTCATCACCAAGAATCGGCGACGGGACACGCGTAGACTGTACCCAGCCCGGATTTTTCAGAAACGCGATCGTGGAAATTAAAGCTGCTGAACTTGCAAAAAAGCATGGACTTACCACCGTCCTGAAACCTAGCGCCTGCACTTTTCTTCCAACCAAGCTTTTAAAACTTATTGATATACTGGTACCAAATCTAGATGAATTAAATGAAATCTGTCCTGGTTCAGACAGTATGGAAGAAAAAACCAGTTTTCTTTTATCTAAGGGCATCCAAACAGTTATCGTAACTCTTGGTTCCCAAGGCTGCTACATCCGTTCCCGGGAATTTTCTTGCTCACTCCCGGCTATTGATGTTATTTCCGTAGACAGTTCCGGTGCCGGAGATGCTTTTATTTCCACACTGGTATCCTACCTGCTTTATGATTACGATCTGATCTCTGCAGCCAAAATCGCCACTTACGCCGCAGGCTTAAGTACCACTCGACAGGGCACTACGACTGCTCTCGTAGATCGCTACACGCTGGAACCCTATATTCGGCGTATGGAAGCACATTTATTAAAATAAAATTCTACACAAAAATGCGGCTCCTTTTCCTGATTTCCGGTAAAAGAAGCCGCATTTAGCTCTATTTAGTTCCCGCAGGTCTCAAATATCTTCTCTCCGGCCTCCACGTGCCCGGTCTTTATGTCCTTCACATTTTCCGGGGCAGACGCCAGAACCGCTACAGTGGCGTCGTAGCCGGCTGTCCTGATGGCCTCTATATCGAATTTCAGAAGCTTATCGCCCTGTTTCACCTTTGCGCCCGTTTCACACAGAGTGGTAAAATATCTTCCCTTTAATTCTACCGTATTGATCCCCACATGAATCAGAAGCTCCGTGCCGTCCGCGCTTTCCAGTCCGATGGCATGCTTCGTATCGAAAACCATGGTGACGGTTCCGTCAAAGGGAGCCAGGATCTCGCCCTTCTCCGGACGGATACCTGCGCCCTTGCCCAGAACGCCGGATGTAAAGGTCGGATCCGCGATCTCCGTATAGGAAATAGCCTCGCCAGTGACCGGAGCGTATACCGCGCCGCCTCGGGAACCTTCCTTTTCCGTTGCCGGAGACTCACTTACCACAGGGACTTTCTCTGCCGGAGCAGCCTTTGTCTCCACCGGATCCTTGTACCCGAACACCCAAGTCAACGCAAAGGCTGAGCCTGCGGAAATAAGGAACATCACAATATAATTCAGCGGATCATTCAGGCAGAGCAGCAGGCCGAAGATACCGGTGACGCCGGTTCCGGTTGCGCCCAGACCCACGACGGAAGCATAGAGGGCTCCGCAGGCGCCACCTGCCGCTCCGCAGATAAAGGGCTTGAAGAACCGCAGGTTTACGCCAAAGATAGCCGGCTCGGTGATTCCCATGAAGCAGGACATGGCGGAGGGGACTGCCATGGATTTCGTCTTCTGATTTCTGGTTTTCAGCGCTACCGCCAGGGCTGCTGCGCCCTGGGCGATATTCGCTGCGGACGCCAGCGGAAGCCAGTAGGTTTTTCCATAAAGGCCAAGCTGACCCACATCAATCAGCGTATACATATGATGGACGCCCGCCACTACCGTAGTGGAATAAAGGCCGCCCATGATAAAGCTGCCGATACCGAAGGGCAGGGTCAGAAGCTGCTGTACCCCATTCAGGATACCGTTTTCCACAGTTACAAAGATAGGACCGATGATGGAAAAAGTCAGGTAACCTGTGACAAAAACGCTGACCAGCGGGGTCACAAACAGGTCGAACATAGCCGGAATGATCTTGTGCAGGCGTTTCTCAATCTGGCACATCACAAAAACTGCGATGATAACCGGGATGACATGACCCTGATAGCCCACCAGATCCACCTTATAGAGCCCGAACCACACCGGAAGGGTCTGCTTCACGCCCTCGGTCGCTACCGTCCAGGCGTTCTGCAGATTCGGATGAATCATCATCATACCGATAACCGCTCCCAGATAGGGATTGCCGCCGAATACCTTAGCCGCGCTGTACGCAATCAGAATTGGTAGGAAGGTATACGCCGTGTTGGCAAATAAATTCGCCAGCACAAACAGGGAGCCTGAGGTGTCCAGATTCAGGAAGCCGTTATTTACCATAAAATTCAATGCTTCCATGATTCCCATCAGAAAACCGCTGGCCACGATAGCCGGAATAATCGGAACAAAAATGTCGCCCAGAGTCTTGATCGCCTGCTTGTAGAAGGGCTGCTTCTGAGCCGCCGCTTCCTTGGCCTCCTCCTTGCTGACACCCGTCATCCCGGAAATGGCAAGGAACTCGTCGTAAACCTTATTAACGACGCCCGTTCCTAAGATGACCTGCAGCTGTCCGGACGCGCTGAATACGCCCTTGACGCCGTCAATGTCTTCCACTGCCTTCGCGTCGCATTTCTTATCATCCGCCAGTACCAGCCGGAGTCTCGTGGAGCAATGCGCCACTGACACCAGATTTTCTCTCTTTCCTACTTTCTCATAGATTGCTTCCGCTGTCTTTCTGTAATCCATGGTTACCTCCCTTATGATTTACATCCGCAGCCGGCCTTTTGCTCCCGGCGCGCTCACTGTGACTTCTATCTCTTCCCCGTCCGGATAGAACCGGGTGGAAAATACATCCTTGCCGCCGTTTAAGAACACTTCCACACAGGAGGCGTCCACAATCACTCTCATATCTGTCAGTCTCGTCATTTTACGTCCGCGCATTGTACGGCCTGATCCCAATAGCTTGTCTTTAAATTCCATGCGGAAAATCTGTTCTTTGCTGTTCCATGTCAGCCAAAGATACTCCGCCAGTGTAATTTTTACATTTTCTTCCAGTTTATTTCCATCCGAAAGCTCGATTTCAAATGCCTTTCCCATCATGCCTGCGAAATCATTTTCAAAGGACTGCTCCGCTGTCCAATAAGCATCCAGCTCCCGGATGGGACTCTGGCAGAGCACGCCGTCCTTCACAGACAGTTCTCTCGGCAGGGTCAGTACATGCTGCCAGCCATCCTCCACCGTACGATTCGTGTAGAACGCATCCACATCCGCCATGCCCATCCAGCCGATTTCGATGCGCCGTCCGTCCTCAGTCTCGAAGGTCTGGGGCGCGTAGAAATCAAAGCCGCCGTCCAGCTCCCGGAATTCACCGCTCACCGAAGTGGTGCGGAAATCGCCATCCAGGAAGGTGGTGACACTCTGATAGACGTTGTTGTATTTCAAACCGTCCGCTTCTACGCCCTGGGGTGAGATACTTAAGACTGTGTGTCCGTCCACCTCGTACAAATCCGGGCATTCCCACATGAATCCGAAGGGCTTCGGAGACTTGAGGCGGTGGGTGCAGAACCATTTGACGCCGTCGCCGGACGTAAAGAGGAGTACCACGCCCTGATCCTCTTTGGTGCGTGCGCCCTGTACCATGTACCAGTGGCCATTTTTCTTCCAGACCTTGGGATCCCGCACATGGCAGGTCAGGTCCATGGGATAATCGGCGTTAGTCAAAAGCAGTTCTTTCCGGTCAAAATGGATCCCATCCAGACTCACGGCCCGGACTGTGTTAGCCTGGCGACCCTGGTTGATGTAGTCGTAATCGCCCAGTTCTTTCACATTTCCCGTGTAATAGAGGTACATGTGGTCATCCTCGATGACTGCAGATCCGGAGTATACGCCGTGGCAATCATAGGGCTGATCTGGGGAAAGGGGAATGTTCTCCAGCTTCCAGTGCAGCAGGTCCGTGCTGGTGCAGTGAGCCCAGAATTTCAGGCCGCCCTTTTCCTCAAATGGAGAATACTGGTAAAAGGCATGGTAGACGCCCTTGTACTGACAGAGTCCGTTCGGATCGTTGAGCCATCCCACCGGCGGGGCGATATGAAAGCCCGGGCGCCAGCGTTTCGGCATCTGTTCCGCTTCCGTGAGGGTCTGGGAAATCAGTTTTTCCCAAGTGCGATGCAGTGCGTTCATTTCGTTCTCTCCTTTTCTGAAATCTCTGAGCTTTCCCGGACGATGAGCCGTGCCCCCATGGGATGAGCGACGAGCTCCCTGCCTTCCGGCTGCCCGATATTCTTTATCAGGATGTTTACGGCCTCTTCCGCCATCTCCCGGTTTGGCTGGGAGACGCTGGACAGGGCCGGGTACAGGTACTCGCAGGTATAGGTGTTATCGAACCCCACCAGGGCTGCACGCTCCGGCATCGAGATACCAAGCTTCTGCAAAATGCCGTGAACCTGTACGGCACGGCGGTCATTATAAGCAAAGATACCGGTTTTTCCCGGATGTGTATCAAAATGAGCTTTCAAAATGCCTTGAATTTCCCGTGAATTCTTTGTCTCTATCAGGGTCAGCTTCTGCTCAAAATGCAGATCCGTTTCCTTCATCTTCTCTGCGAAGCCCAGATACTTTTTATCCTCAGTCGTTCCCACAAAGATATAGTGTTCACAGCCAACGCTTTTCAGATGCTCCGCCACCTGTGCGCCTGCCTCTGCATGCTCAATGTAGACACAGTCCATCTGGTCGGTCTCCCGGGTAATAGCCACAGCCGGGATATCCAGGGCTTTGATGTCTTCCCGGAACGCGGTGTCATGCTCTGCCACCGGCACGATAATCAGGCCGTCCACCCGGTAGCGCCGCATGACGTCCAGACAGTGTTTTTCCTTCTCCCGATCGTAATCCGAGTTAAACAGAATCAGACTGTAGCCCTTTTTTCTCGCCGCCTGCTCCATGTATTTCTCCAAATCCGCGAAAAAGGAGTTGGAGATATCGGTCAGCACCACGCCGATGAGCTTGGTTCCGCTGCCCACCAGCCCCCGGGCCATGGCATTGGGTTGAAAATTATGTTCTCTGGCGCAAGCCAGCACTTTTTCCCGCACCTCCGGTTTCACGGAAGTGTTGCCGTTCAGCACCCGGGATACGGTAGGCTGCGACACGCCGGTGAGGCGGGCGATTTCGGTCATTGTAATCATGGATTATCTCTCCTGTCGATATGGTTTTCTTCTATGTTGTAATACTTGTAAAAACCAGTGTTTATGTTTGTGAATACGTATTCACATGACGGCATTATAGTAGCATGGGGAGGAGTGAGTGTCAATTGGTGGATTGTACAAAATGAACCGAAAATTTTTGTGCATTGCACCGAAAAAGCAGGTTGAAAAAGGAGCTTTCCTAAGGAGGGCCTAATTGCGCCCGAGCGTGGAAAGCTCCT
>USDU01000042.1 GCA_900553635.1 uncultured Lachnospiraceae bacterium
AGCGACCGGTTTTGTTTTAAACCTTTTTAACACCCTTATGATTTCAATCCACGCTCCCGCGAAGGGAGCGACGGCTGACTTTTTCCGATTCGGGTATCATTGATAAATTTCAATCCACGCTCCCGCGAAGGGAGCGACATACCCGGTTCGGCGTGACTGCGGCGGTTCAGATATTTCAATCCACGCTCCCGCGAAGGGAGCGACATGGGATAACCGTAATTTTAAGACCTTTAAGCCTATTTCAATCCACGCTCCCGCGAAGGGAGCGACGAAAAAGAGGGCGCTTCGTTTATCAAAAATGTTATTTCAATCCACGCTCCCGCGAAGGGAGCGACAGGCCATACCGTCGCAGTGAGCAAATAAACCATGATTTCAATCCACGCTCCCGCGAAGGGAGCGACAAAGTAACGAACCATTCCCAGGGATTCGAGCGGATTTCAATCCACGCTCCCGCGAAGGGAGCGACAGCAATTTTTACCCAAAATCTTATCTGATTCTCGGCAAAAATTGTTTAAAACTTTTAAAATCATTAAACATTTCGATTTTCAGAACATATTTAAACATTCCATGACTTATTTTCAGGTGCGAATCCCTCCGTCCATTTATGTGTCATTGGCTTTCGCACCGAACTTATAAAATAAGCGTCTGATCTGCAGCAATCCCTCTGTCTACTCCAATATGTTCTATCTTCGTTTGATATTTGTTTCCTAAATAATAAATACGAAGACTATCCTTCTCTGGATCAATAATATCCGCAAGGATTGCTTTCAAGGTAATACTCTGTGCATTATCCAGGAGGCACTCAAATACCGAATTTTGCACTCTTCTGCCATAATTGACACACTGCTTTGCGACTTTCCGCAGCCTTGTCTTTCCGGCCGCATTTTCGGTATTCACATCATACGTAATTAATACTAACATTCCACACCTCATTTCCACAGAAAAACCGGATAGCCATCCAAATCGCCACGCAAAAAACGTGCCAGCAACATTGCCTGAACATAAGGAACCATTCCCCACTCCACCTTTTCCTGTAAAAACGGATGCGTTATGAACTCCTTTTTTCTGTTCTGCCATTCCGTCAATATCAATCTGCGTCCATTGTCATCAAGAAGTACCGCACCGTTTTCCTTCTGTGTAAAATTTTTGCCTGTAATCATTTTCTTATTCACTAACGACAACACAAACCGATCTGCCAGAACTGCCCTGAGTTCTTCCATCATATCCAGTGCTAACGAAACTCTGCCGGGCCGTTCTGTATGAAGGTAACCGACACAGGGATCCAGCCCTACACTTTCCAGTGCAGACGTCTCCATATTGGTCAGCAATGTATAAACAAATGACAGCATTGCATTCATCTTGTCCATAGGCGGTCTTCTATTCCTGCCCTGAAACGTAAAATCCTTTTTCTGCTGCAAGATCAGCTCGTCAAATACTCCAAAGTAAATGCTGGCCGCTTCTCCTTCATATCCTCTGAGTTCGTCCTTTGATGTACTGCTCCGAATCATCGCAATAGAATTTTTTAACAGTTCAGACGCCTTTTTTACACGCTCCGCATCTATCTGCATAGCGTGATCCCGAATAGCCCGCTCCAGAACCCAGCGCGCATTATGTACCTTTCCCAGAATGCAACTCTTAGCAATCTCCAGCGCGATTGTATCGTCGTTACTGCTCTCGTACTGCTGCTTACGCAGAACTACATTTCCCCGTGTTTTTCCTGTAACGCGCGCCAGGAATTTCCCCTGAGGAGTCATATAGCACAGGGAAATATTTTTTTCTGCGCAGGCGCCCATAAGCGCCGGACTGGTTCCACGATAACCAAAGGATACAATTCCTTCCAGATTATGCAACGGGACTCTTCCCAGTTCGCTTTCCTTCTCATAAATAACAATATTCTCGCCGTCCAATGACAGATAACTGTTTTCGGAAGTAACATATAACGTATTCAATAATTTTTTCATACGTCTTCCTCCATAAGCGCCTGGGCCAGATACATTTTCACAGAACCGTTTTTTCCAAGTTTTGGAAGGCATACATCTTTCAGCGAGCATGCTGTACATTTCTTGCCCGGTTTTACCTTCGGCGTATACCGTCGCTTATAATATTGATGCATCTCCTGAAACATTTCTTTTACTTCATTGCGGAGCTCTTCCGTTATTTCCACAGGTTCACGCCGTCTTGTTTCCCCGTAGAACAAAGCCCCCTCTGAAATATGCGTGGAAAGCATTTCCTCCAGGCACATTGCCTGTGCGGTCAGCTGCAATCTGTCTTCTTCCGTAATTTTAGGCTTTCCTTTTTTGTATTCTATCGGATAAACAGAAAAATTGCCTCGATGTCCATACAGGCGAATTCCCTCCTCACATCGGTGAAACTCTACTACGTCGCATTCACCAGTGACGCCCATTTTTCTGGACGCCACCGGCATAGCCCGCGCAATGATGATATCTTTTCGTTTTTCTGTAAGATAGGGATCGTGTACTTTTTTATGCATCAATTCACCAATGACTGTGTGTTCATTCTCTGCCCACTGCTGTTCTATGTGAATCAACGCCCACTGCCTTTTACAGAACCTGAAATGCTGAATTCCGGATATCATAAGATAATCGTCTTCTGTGTATTCCATCAATTTATCCTTCTTAATTCTACGGAATCAGGAATCTGTTCTTTGTGAACCGTTACGATATAATCCTGATATTTTCTGGGGTATTCCACATCTTCCTTTCTCTTTACTTCTACCGCGTCGAATAATTTGTACGCCGGACAATCTCCCAATTCCTTACTGTGCTTAAAGACAATCAACTCCCGTACTGCCATATTTCCCCTTGCAGCAGAATGATCTATTTCAAACATATTGAGAATTGCTTCCCACAACAGTTCCAGATCTTCTTCCGAAAAGCCGGTTACTTTTCGCGCCAGATTTGCGGAAATATATCCCTCTGCGCGATAAAGTCCATAAGGAACGATCGTCTTTCTGCCCATTTCTGTATTTTTGTTTTCCGCATCTTTTTCAGTAGTGATAGCAACTCTCGTAATTGTCACCTCCTGACCGATAATCGGATCAACGCTGCGGGCGAAACCAATCTGAACAGGACCTCTTACCTGACCACAGTTCAAAGAGGCTTTGACAAAAGTAGTCATTACGGCTCCAAAAGTACGAATATCATAGAAATTCCGGCACATATAATCCTTCAGCTTAAGATCTGCGTCCGGATCATCTTTCTTTAATTTCTTCAGTTCTTCCGTTACCTTTTTTTCCTCTGTTTCCCTGATTCCCAGATCTGCGCAGGCCTCTCTGTCACTGCGGTTCAAAGGTACAGACTCTTTGATGTAAATTTTATATCCCTGCGCATCCTCTTTTACTGTTTCCACATAATTGCGAATCTTGCGCTTCAGGCAAACATCTGTTACCAGTCCCAGTCCACTCTCGGGATCGATTCTGGGCATATTGCCTGCGTCGGGGTCGCCATTTGGATTTCCATTTTCCACGTCAAATAATATCACAAACTCGTATCTGTTTTTAATCGCTTCACTCATTTATTTTTCCTCCCCTTTTTCATATCTCTTCTGCTGCTGATGATAGTAACCCAGCGTAAATTGTCCCTGCTGCTCCAATGATAACCGTTTTGGAAATTCCTCCAGTCTCCCCATGATATCTGTCAACTGTTTTTCATAATAAATTTTTGCGCCCCCTTTATCTCTTTCCAGCTTCTTGATATGACTGTTTTTCAGTTTGATCAACACCGGGAATACGCTTGCAGGTGTTGCACAGGCGGAATTAAAATACCGATCCCGGATTGTCGTTGTGATTGATGGATTTGCTTCTTTCTGTATTGCTTCCAGCAGGGAAAATAATCTTCCTAATACATAAGCTGTATCCGTGCATTCTTCCTTTAGTCCCATAAATCTTTCTCCTTTCTTCCACCCATAGTTGCGATTCAGATATGCTTTGATAATAGCGGCTCTCCCCCATGTAATCTTGCCATTCTCTGCCCGTATGCGAATCAAAGTATCTGTATAAAGACTTGCCGGATATCTGCTTCCTGACAGAATCGCCTGCAATACAAGCGACGACATATTTGAAATGGGTGTTTTATCTTTCGACTTCTGGTTCACGGTCTCATTCAGCATATCGCGAATTCCCAAATAATCCTGCTCTGCCCAGGCCGGTTTTACAATGCTGAGCCGCTCATAATGTTCCGCAATATTCTGCAATATCTTCCCAAATGAATTCATGTAAAAAAATCGTACCGATAAGCGAGCCGCATTGGGCGCCAACGCCAGGATATAAAATTTCTGTTCCGGATCCATCTCTGCGTTTTCCAGATATACCTTCGTATCTTCTTTTAAACTATCAAAAATATCCTTTAATTTTTTTTGATTATCTTTGGTCGGTCTCAGGATATCAAAAAAGCACTTCTGATATTCTTCTTTTCCGTTTTCTGCCCAGTACACCACCATGGCGTCGCCCAGAGAAAAGGTATAGTCTCTCTGTGTCAAAAGATAATTTAATGCTGTCGTATAGGCAAATTCCGCATATTTCCCCACCGGTGCATTGTAGCTCTGTTCTTTTCCATAAGACTCAAATGCCGGGGCATTAAAAGATACCAATGCCGCTCCGCTGGACTGCGCGCCCGGAACCCCTTTGATCGCTTTATGGATTCGGGAAATTTCAGTTTTCCTACCTGTAACAAGACAAAGCCCCTTACGTTCACCATCGTCTTGCTCCCGGTACTGTTCCCAACACGCCCGGATTTCCTCGTCCTCCTGCGCCTCCTGTCCTTCTACGCTGAAAATCAGGTTTCCGCCTTCTGTCAACTTCTCCCAGTTTTCTCGAATAACCGGATGCTGTTCTGCTTTTTGCGGATCCCACTTCTCAAAATAGGCCAAAATCGCGCGGGCTATTTCTCCCTGTGCGTTTTTCAACACGCTCCGGTGCTTTTCTCTTGTGGCCTGAAAGCAATCAATAACACGCTGATTTGTTCCCTGCACATCAATTCCCAGCATATACTTGGAATTATCACACAGAAAATTAGCTGACACACCAGAAGAACGCGTCACCATTTCCGGGACAATCAGAGAAGCTGGTGCCCAGACGGTCTTTTTACCACGCATTTCTTCTATCTTCCGCGAAGTAACACCCAGAACGTCTCCATTTTTTGACAAATCAAGTTCGTATGACACTTTGGCCTGACACCAGCCCAGCCCGGATACTTTTCCCTGTCTTTCCAGATTCTCATATTGTTTTACCAATGCCTGCAAGATCATCGTAACACCTCGCATTCTCTTAAATCTATCACACCGTGACGCATAACCGCATGGAAAAACATGGGCTGAATATTTTCCGGATCGCTGTAATCCATATCGTATAACATAAGTCCCAAATCTTTTTCCGGCACTTCATCATAAGCGGTATGGATCTCTTCTTCCTCGCAGAGAGCGAAATTCGCCGGAAATTCTCTGCATCCGAGGCACGGCATATGGAAGCACTCTCCCCTTCGCAATCGCCGCATAATAATATCCTTAAATTTACCCGGATTATCCGACGCATTTGCCTTGTCTGTCATTTCAAAATGCGCCTCTATCACATAGGAAACATTACACAACACCAGCGCTGCCCTCTGGACAATATCCTCTCTGGCGCTGATATACAACGGCTTGTCTGCGCCATTGTATGCCTGTAGCACACTGCTTGCCAGAATTTTGCTTTTTACTTCGTTCCGCCGTACACTTGTAAAACAAATAGGATTTTTCACATAGATTTTATCGATGACCCATCTCATACCTGGATGCCAATATACGGCGTCCAGGATGCCGCGGGCCGCCGAGGGGGTAATGACGTCATAGCTGTAGCGTTCTGTCTTAAGCTCCGGTCTTGAAAACAATGCGTAATCACCCCATACATGCACCTTTACTCCAATTCCCATTTTATTTTCACCTTCTTTCATCGTTAAACTATTACTCTCATCTACAGTATCTGCGAGATAACGTTATATTTTGTTCTCCATTTATCTGATAATTAGACTGTATCACATTTATTTCATAATTGCAACAAGAATATTGATTCGTGGAATAAATTATAATTGAAATATTTATTGCATTGAATAATTCATTTCAGTTGTGATATACTGTATGTGTCAGGAAATTCCTGTGGATTGAAATAATTATAATTTTTGCCACAAGGCAAGAGCGGCGGTACACTTTTTTATGGTGTACCGCCGTTTCCATTCTTCCTTTATTCAGATCAGTATCATTCCGCCCATTTCCACGTCCAGTTTCATTCCTGTATTTTCCAGATACTGCTCTTTATCCGTAAGCTCGTAAAAATCCTGTGCTCCGTCCACCACCAGACGCAGCATTCCCGCTCTGTACATCTTCTCAAACAGCATTTCTTTCCGACCGTCTCCCCGATAGACATTTACGCAATATTTTCCGGCCTTTCTCATCAATCCCTTTGTCAGTCCCTTTTGCCGAATTTCCTGCAAAAGCTCCTCTGCCTCCGGTTCTCTGTTTACATATACGGTAACTGAATTTTCTTCAATCAGATTAAATTCCCTGGCGACTGTTGCAAAATGGTAATCTCTGTCTTTGAATTTATCTAAAATATCTTTTTTATCCAGGCTCCCGCCCCTGATGTGATAAAGTCTGCGGAAATATTCCGTAATATGCTCCAGGGTTGTAATATCTTTTCCCTCTGCCAACAGACTTTTTGTCGTATCGATCTGCTGCTGTTGTCCCGGTATGTGTTCTTTGTCCTCCCATTGAAATATATGGACCACACTCTCTTTTTTATCTCTGTTCCCATTTCGATTGCAGCGTCCTGCTGCCTGAATAATGGAATCCACACTGGCAAGTTCCCGATATACAGACTTAAAATCCAAATCTACTCCCGCCTCTACCAGACTTGTGGAAATAACGATACATTTTTTATCCTTCTCCTTTATCCTGCTGCGAATTTCATTCAGGACTCTCCTTCTGTGTAACGGATACATGCTGGTCGATAAATGATAGATCCCCTCGCCCCGCAGCTGTTCATAAAGTCTCTGCGCTCTTTTCCGTGTATTAACAATACACAGTGCCTGTCCCTCCTGACACAGACTTTCTATCATATTCTCTTCCGTTACCGTTCCCATATTCTGATAAGTAACTCTTTCAAAAAATTGAAACTGTTCCTCTCTTCTTGGACATAATTCTCTGACCGTCTGTTTTCCATGAAAAAACGGAAGCAACGCCGGCTGTGTCGCCGTACACAATACGATGCTGGCTCCATATCGCTGCAGCAATTCCTCCATGATTGCAATACACGGCTTTAAATAATTTGTCGGAAGCATCTGTGCCTCATCAAATATAATCACACTGTTTGCAATATTATGCAGCTTCCGGCATTTCGATGATTTATTGGCATACAGAGATTCAAAAAACTGGACATTTGTAATCACCACTATCGGTTTATCCCAGTTTTCCGCCGCCAGCTGCATCGGTTTAAATTCCTCTGAGCTTTCATAATCCACATTGCTGTGATTTTCCAATACATTTTCATTCCCCAGTATTTCACGAAATACCTGTGCATTCTGTTCAATAATACTTGTATAGGGAATGACATAGATGATCCGATCCATCTGATTTTTCACGGCATGCTGCAATGCAAATGCCATCGAAGAAATCGTTTTTCCTCCACCGGTAGGCACCGTAAGTTGAAATAACCCCTTATATGATTTGCCCTGCTCCAGACAATTTCTGAGAATCTCACTTCGTCTGCCGTTGATGGTTCTATCGTCCCAATCTTCAAGCCATGTAGCTATATGCTCTTTGAACCTGAGTAAAAGATTTTCCATATTCTCCCCGGAATCTCTTTGAGCTGCCCCGCCACTCATGAATTGTTCCGTATCAAGGAAATCTGCATCTACCAGACAGGAGTATAGCATACAGATAAAGGTACTCAATGAGAAATCAAAATCCGCCACCTGTTCCGGCGCAAATGGCTCCGTAGTGATTTTCGGAATCTCTATTTCTTTTTTATATTCGCTGTAATCACAAACCTTTTTTTCAAGTCTGCCCAACAGGCTGGCGGATACTCCTTTTCTCCCGCAATCCGGAAGTCCGGCATGGTGTCCGGCGATACAATAGCTCATCAGGCTATAATATGCTCCCAATTCATTGCTTACCTGCGCCCCTGCCGTAGAGTGATCCACGCGCAGATCCGGATTCTCCTGAATTTTACGCTGGAATTCCGATGAATACTTCCCTATATCGTGAAGTAATCCGCAGTAATATCCCCAGTCTGCTGAGCCGAATTTTGCGGCAAACTTTTCAGCAAGCTTTGCTGTTCCCTGTAAATGTTCTTTTACCGATTGTTTCCTGCTCTCCGTCAGATGTGCATAATAATCCATTGAATTCCCCCATATATGAATCGTCATTTTTTATATTGTACCAAGCCAACGCTCCGACATCTAGATCTAAGTTTCTAAAATAATCCTTTCAAATTCGTGCAAAAACACCCGGCGGAAGGATTCCTTCCGACCGGGTGTCACACCTGTCTTTAACCTGCATAGGGCAGTGATTCAAACAGCTCATTCTCATCTACGCCGCCAATTGTATATGCGTAATTTCCTTCCCCGTCCAGATCCACCTGGAAACTGCCCGGAGTGCCGTCCTCCCTTTCAAAATAGAATACTCCGTCCTCCGAATATGCCGTCGGGGTGATGATATCGCCAGGCTTCAGCTCCGTACTGCCGCCTTCGATCCGGCAGCTGATCTCGCCTGTTACGGTTAGCACAGGCCTGTATCCGTCCGGAGTGCCCCGGAATTCATACAGCGTGCTGTCTGTGGTAAAGCGGCCGTTTTCAATGGTGTAAGTCCGGGTACCGCCATAGCTGCCCAGCACGTCTATCTTGGAGGTAATAGAAAATCCGTCCTCGGGATTCTTTGGCATATCACCCAGAGAACCATCTATCACATCTGTCTCGGTGATTTCCTTCGCATCTGCCCGAAGCAGATAGACCACCCGCCAGTCATTGAAGGTGCCGGTTTCTGTCAGCATATAGGTACCGTCCTTCTGAACTACCTCATAGATACTCTTTACTTCCAGACTTTCATCCAGCTTCAGGGTCTGATCCCCGTATATAGCGTTGACTGCAAGAATCTCATCGTCGTCCGGATATGCCTGCTCGGTGGTTATAGTGAATTTCTTTCCGTTTATCTCGGTCGGGATATTGACAGCCAGCGGGGTGACGCTTCCGGATTTTTCGTCCTCGGATATCAGCGGGGTATCGGAATCTGCGGTGTCTTCGGTGCTCTGGGATGGTGTCGTCGTATCCTTATCTGTGTTTTGGGCATTGCAGCCGACCAGCAGGGCTGCGGTCAGCAATATGCATAGCAATATCTTTTTTCTCTTCATATTCTTGCGCCTCCTGTTTCTGTTATCTTAGCGCATTTTTCCGTAGCTTCGTTTAAGTTTTTATGAAGAATTTTTTATTTATTTGATGAAGCGGTCGATGGCTGCGGTCAGCTCTTCTATAGCTTCATGGTCGCCGCTTTCAACGGCGTCTACCATACAGTGCTCGATGTGATCCTTTAAGATCACCTTTGCCGTATTATTAATAGCTGCCTTTACGGCGGAAAGCTGTACCAGCACTTCGCTGCAGTCGCGGCCATCTTCCACCATGCGTTTGATGGACTCCATGTGGCCGATGGCCCTGGACAGGCGGTTCAGAACGGCCTTGGTGTTCTGATGGGTATGGGTATGCCCGTGACCATGGGCGTGACCGTCCTCATGACTATGCTCATGGCTGTGCTCATGTGTGTGCGGTTCCAAATGGCTGTGTTCCCCATCTGTGTGCGTATGCTCATAGACGGTGCCGTCCGGCGCTATATGTGTATGGGTATGTATCTGTTCCTTCATGATCATCGTTCTCTTTCTTGGGTTTTGTCCAGTATAGCACACGCATATTCAAAATACAATCCTGGGTGAGGGGATGTTTTTCCCACTTTTTTGGGCTTTTACGCCTGCTGCTCCGTCAATTTCCGGCGAAGCTCCTCCTCTTTTCCTCCGGCATTCAGAAAGTCTTCCGCCTCCCCGGAAAGCTCCCCCAGCTCCTCCTGCAATACCCTGCTGCAGACCGGCTGCTCCCGGATGCCGGTCAGAAAGATCACCAACTCCTGCTTTTTCCCGAAGGCTTCACGGACGAAGGCTGCGCCGTTTTGCATGGCTGCGGTCAGTTCTTTCCGCTGCCGTTCTGCCCGGATCTGTTCCTGTCCGCTTCTCTCCGAAAATGCGTCCGTAGCTCCGCCTGTCCTGACTGCCTCCCTGCAGTCCCGGATCACGTTGAAAAGCCGCTGTTCCCGTTCTTCTTCCCCTGCATCCAGCAGACCGTTTTCTTTGCGTACCGCCAGGCTCTTTCTCCGACGGTCCAGGCGCTCGTCCACAAGCGCTGTCAGCTGCTCTGCGTTTCCCTGTCCCAGGCCGTCCGCAAAGAAGCGCAAACTGTCGGACAGCTTCTGCTGTTCCTCGTACGCCCTTCCCATGGTGTAAATGCGCTGTAACAGAAGCCAGACGATGCAGAGGCGCTCGTCAAAGGGCAGGGACGGCAGATTCGTCGGCACGTCCGCTGCTCCGGTCAGAATCTGCTCAGGCTTCAGCTCCTTCTTCCATTTTTCATAAAGACGGTAATAAAAGGTAAATTCCGTCGCCGTGTCCTCGTCCTGAAGATACTGGCCGAACAGCGCCTCCTCAACGCCAAGCTCCAGTTCCTCCATGGTTAGCAGTATCTCTGACAAATCTTCCCAGGCCCGTCCGGTCACAAAGCCCTTCTCGCCAGGCTCCATCACGTAAAAGCGTTCCGGGCGCAGCTCCAGGAAGGACAATACCGCCGGATGCAGGCCGCGCTCCACCGCATAATGCTTCCAGATGGGAAAATCCGGTTCCACCTTCATATAGCGCACCCGATCCAGGGTAACCGTATCGAATTCCCGCACCGAACGGTTGTAGGCAGGTGGATTACCGGCCGCCACGATGACCCAGCCCTCGGGCAGCGCATGGCTTCCGAAGGTCTTGTACTGGAGAAATTGCAGCATGGCGGGCATCAGGGTCTCTGACACACAGTTGATCTCGTCCAGAAATAAAATGCCGTCCCTACATCCGGTTTTTTCCATCTGCTCATAGACCGACGCAATGATTTCACTCATAGTATAAGAAGTCACGGTGTACTCTTTTCCCGCGAACTGCTTTTCTGTCAATACCGGCAAGCCGATGGCGCTCTGGCGGGTATGGTGGGTCATGGTGTAAGACACCAGGCCGACGCCGCATTCTCCGGCAATCTGCTCCATGATGGCGGTCTTGCCGATACCCGGCGGGCCAATCAGCAGCACTGGCCGCTGTCTCGGCACCGGGATCCGGAAGGTTCCCGCCGCCGTTCTGGCTGTGTAAGCCCGGACTGTCTTTTTGATTTCTTCTTTTGCTTCCTGTATATTCATGCCCTTTTCTCCTCCAATACCAGTCTGTGTACCCAGTCCGGCATATCGATACTGTCAAAATGCCCCTGCAGCATTACGAACCAGACCTGATAGTCCGGCTCCTTCTTCGGATACCAGCCGCAGCCGTCCGTAAAATACAGAATTCCCTGTAAATCCCGCAGCTCTCCCCGCTGCCTCAGCTCCTCAATCCGCGCGAAGGCCGGACGGAAATCTGTCCCGCCCCCGCCCCGGATCTCCAGGTGCTCCAGATATTTTTCGAATTCTTCCCGGCTGTGAATGCAGTCGTCCCGTTGGATCTGATTGTCGCACTGGATCAGGTGCAGGCAGAAGCTTCGGAAAAACAGGCGATCCTGCTCCAGAATTCCCCTGGTCTCCTCCAGGAATACCCGCACCAGTTCTTTTTCACAGGAACCGGAGGTATCGATGACAATGACCAGGTCGGCGATTTTCCGTTCCTCACTGTATTCCAGCGGTTCTATCAGCGGCATATTTCCATACATTTCCAGTCCGTAAGTGTACCAGGAATACTGAAACTCGTCCAGATTCAGACGGCTGTCTTCCCGGTAGGAGGACAGGCCTCTTAAAATACTCCGATAATCGCCCCGCTGACCGGCTGCCGGAACCAGCTGCCGGGTGCGGTGCCGCTTCGCCGTCCCCGCTTTCCGTTTTCCTCTGGGATTGCCGCTTCGAAGCAGCTTCTCCCCCTGCCCCTGCCAGAAGGCCTTTTCCCGCTCGTCAGGCTTCTGTCCCCAGAGGCTGTGGTCGTCTACCGGGGACTTTTCCGGGATAGATTTCCCCAAAAGTTCTTCCGTCAGCGCCCAGGCCTTTTCGTCGCAGTCAGACTCCCAGGCCTTTCGTTCCTTTGGTTCCACACGCCAGGTCTCGAAGGGGTGCCCCAGGAGACAGTGGCTGAGCATGTGCAGCAGCTCCCGGCAGAGGAAATCGCTGTCTTTTAAGAAATCTGACCTGAGCCGGGACGGGGAGAGATAAAAGACGCGGCCGTCGATCCGAAAGCCCGCGCAGGCCCTGTCCGCGCTTTCCTGTTCCACTCCCCCATTAGGTTCCGGCTGCTTCGGCTCTTCGATCCGGAACTTCACCGCGCCCAGCACAGGAGCCAGGCCGTGAAGCTGCTGGTAGAGCTTCAGCTTCAGCAGTTCAAGGATTTCATATTCGGTTGTGTACTGGCCGGCCTGATTTTCCATATCCCCGCTCCGCTTCCTCTCACCTTTCTTCTTGTCTATCATTTTAACACGATGGCTCCGCTTTATAAAGAACATAAAATAGAATCCCGCGGAGCGTTTTTGTGTTATAGGACGAAGTTTCCTATGACAAAAAATATCTGTACCACGCCCCTAGGGAATGATACAGATATTTGCAATTTTCTGTAAACTGCAATCTTACAGCTCGCAGTTATTTACGGTTCTCGGGAACGGAATCACGTCGCGGATATTACCCATACCGGTCAGATACATCACGCAGCGCTCGAAGCCCAGACCAAAACCGGAATGACGGACAGATCCGTATTTCCGCAGGTCAAGATAGAAGCCGTAATCCTCTTCCTTCAGACCCAGCTCCTGCATACGACCGGTCAGCTTCTCCAGGTCGTCCTCTCTCTGGCTTCCGCCGATGATCTCACCGATACCTGGTACCAGACAGTCAACCGCTGCCACGGTCTTTCCGTCATCGTTCAGTTTCATATAGAACGCTTTGATATCTTTCGGATAGTCAGTGACAAATACCGGACGTTTGTATACCTGTTCGGTAAGATAACGCTCATGCTCTGTCTGCAGATCGCATCCCCAAGATACTTTGTATTCAAATTTATCGTTGTTCTTTGTCAGAATATCGATGGCTTCTGTATAAGTCACACGGGCAAATTCAGAATTTGCCACGTTGTTCAGACGGTCTAACAGTCCTTTGTCGATGAAGGAGTTGAAGAAGTTCATCTCTTCCGGTGCATTTTCCAGAACGTAACGAATAATGTATTTGAGCATGGATTCCGCCAGAATCATATCATCGTCCAGATCTGCAAAAGCGATCTCCGGCTCAATCATCCAGAATTCTGCTGCATGGCGGGTAGTATTGGAGTTTTCTGCACGGAAAGTCGGTCCGAACGTATAGATGTTGCGGAACGCCTGTGCATAAGTCTCACCGTTCAGCTGTCCACTTACAGTCAGGTTGGTCGGTTTATTGAAGAAGTCTTTGGAAAAATCTACTTTTCCGTCTTCCGTCTTCGGAATGTTGTTCAGATCCATAGTTGTTACCTGGAACATCTCTCCGGCACCTTCGCAGTCACTTCCTGTGATCAGTGGTGTATGCACATAGACAAATCCTCTCTCCTGGAAGAACTTGTGAATGGCATAGGCAATCAGAGAACGCACACGGAATACTGCCTGAAACGTATTGGTTCTCGGACGCAGGTGTGAAACCGTACGCAGATATTCCATGCTGTGGCGTTTTTTCTGCAGCGGATAATCCGGTGCTGAAGCTCCCTCTACGCTGATCTCAGTTGCCTGGATCTCAAACGGCTGTTTTGCCTGTGGTGTTGCTACCAGTGTTCCTTTTACAATGATGGCCGCACCGACATTCAGTCTGGAAATCTCTGCAAAGTTCTCCATAGAATCGTGGTATACCACCTGTAAGGTCTCAAAAAATGTTCCGTCATGCAGAACGATAAAACCAAATGTTTTGGAGTCACGTACGCTTCGTACCCATCCCCCTACAGTAATCTCTTTGTCCAGGAATGTTTCCCGGTTTTTGTATATTTCTCTTACAGTTGTAAGCTGCATAACAAAAGTCCTCCCTCTCTGATGTTTTCTCAGGCAGCCTGCCCGTACCTGCAAACTGCCCATATTGCATTTATTGTATCATTGTAACCATTCAACAGTCAACCATCCTGCGGAGTGTTTTTCATATCTTTTATTCGCTTTTGCTCGCCGCACCAAG
>USDU01000043.1 GCA_900553635.1 uncultured Lachnospiraceae bacterium
TAAAACCCTGCGCGCGGAGATAGGCAGACAGATCCAGACGCTGGAATACGCCCTTCATTCTTCCGATTTTTGTTATCACGATTCTGATATCCACTACGAGGTGGCGGAGGAAGGATACTGCAATTACGCGAATCAGTTCGCGCGGGAAGGCGTTTCCTATAAAGAACGGGAATATCAGGACAGTGAAAATGACGGAAAGCATTATTCGAAACTGATAGATATGGATTCCCTTCTGACGAATTTTCTGCTCTGCGAATTTACCATGAACTGGGACGCCATGAAGAACAGCGTATATCTGTATAAGGATCTGGAGGGGCTCTGGTCCCTGGGACCGGCCTGGGATTACGACTGGGGCTGGGGCAACAGTATGTACACACTGAACACCTGGTATACAAAAGAGTGGTGTACCACCAGCGCCTATTATGCCAACGAGGCTTACTACCAGACAGTACAATGGAACCGTTATCTGATCCGGGATCCCTATTTTCTGGCCTTATTACAGGAGCGGTATCAGGAAATCCGGGAAACGGTGCTGGAAGAGTTGATCCGGGACGGCGGAACCATCGATCGATACGCGGAAGACTTACGCCCTGCGGCCCAGGCCAACGACGCCCGCTGGGGCGGCTGCATGGGAACCTTCGAGGGCCAGAAATTTGACGAGGGAATCGCGGAGCTTAAGCGCTTTATGAAGGAGCGGCTGTCCTGGATGGATGAGCAGTTCGCGTCCGTAGAAAGCCTGCGGAAATCCTTCGGATATTATGCCAATTCCAGCCTGATCTGGATATCGGAAGTGGATCAGACGTCCGAACGGGGAAAGGTACGGATTGTAGTGGAGACAGAGGTGCCGGAAGGTACGGCGGTGTCCCTGCAGGTAAATGGCACAAACTTTTATACGGCGTCCCTTGAGGATGGGAAAGCTGTGTTTGAAGTTCCAAACGCGGCGCTTCGCTCCGGCGGCAATGTGGCGCAGGCCCGGCTTAAGGGAGCGGACGGGGAATGGCTTGTGAACCCGGATGGAACGACGGAGGGAGACTATACAAACGCCATTTCCAATTACGCCTATTTTGTTAAATAAAGGTAAAAAAACACAGATAAATTTTCGATAACTTTTACAGCGCCGTTTCTTGACGGCGCTTCTTTTCTGGTGTTATAATGGGCGGGTAAAATGGAAAAGATAGAGAAAAGAAAACAGGAGTGAGAAGAAGATGACTATGAAATTAAGAAAAACGAAAATTATCTGTACTCTGGGACCTGCCTCCGAATCCGAAGAAGTGATTCGCGAACTGATGCTGGCAGGCATGAATGTAGCAAGACTGAATTTCTCCCATGGAACCCATGAGGAGCAGAGAGGAAAGCTGGAGCGTGTAAAGAGGGTCCGGGAAGAGTTGGGGCTGCCTGTTGCATTGCTTCTGGATACAAAGGGCCCGGAGATCCGAACCGGCGAATTTGAAAAAGGAAAGGTAGAGCTGAAGAAGGGACAGACCTTCGTGTTGACTACCGAGGATGTGCTGGGAAATGAAGGAAAGGTCTCCATTACCTACAAAAACCTGGTGAAAGACGTACAGGAAGGCGATTCCATCCTGATCGACGACGGTCTCATCGGCCTGAAGGTTGTAAAGGTGACCGAGAAAGAGATCATCTGCAGCGTAGAGAACGGTGGAACCGTTTCCAATAAGAAGGGTATCAATGTGCCGGGCGTCGAGCTGAAGATGCCGTTTATCAGTAAAAAGGATAAGGACGATATTCTGTTTGCGGTGAAAGAGGGCTTTGATTACATCGCTGCTTCCTTCACCCGGACTGCCGACGATATTCTGGAGATCCGCCGGATCCTGGAAGAGAACAACTGTAATTTCATCAAGATCATTGCCAAGGTGGAAAATGATCAGGGTATTAAAAATGTGGACGAGATCCTGCGCGTGGCCGACGGCGTCATGATTGCCCGCGGCGACATGGGTGTGGAGATTCCCTTAGAAGAGGTGCCGAGTATCCAGAAGAAGCTGATCCGCAAGGCCTTTGAGACAGGCAAGCCGATTATCACTGCTACCCAGATGCTGGATTCCATGATGAAGAATCCGCGCCCAACCCGTGCGGAGACCTCTGACGTGGCCAACGCCATTTACCAGGGTACCAGTGCCATTATGCTGTCCGGCGAGACTGCTTCCGGTCAGTATCCGGTAGAGGCCCTGAAGACCATGGTAAAGATTGCCCTGCGTACCGAGGCGGATATTGATTATGACGAGCGTTTCAAGCGCCGGAGCATCGAAGATCGGACCGATATCACCAACGCCGTTTCCCATGCGACCTGCACCACAGCCGTGGACCTGCACGCGTCGGCGATTATTACAGTCACCAAGTCCGGCCGTACTGTGGGAATGGTAGCCAAGCATCATCCGGGCTGCATGATCATCGGCTGCTGTATGGATGATTACGTATGCCGTCAGCTGAACCTGTACTGGGGCGTGCAGCCGCTGCTGCTCCCGAAGGAGGATGACGCGGACGCTCTGTTCAACAGCGCGGTGGCTGCCGCAGAGGAGGCTGGTCTGGTATCCAGAGGTGATCTGACGGTTCTGACCGCGGGCGTACCCCTTGGCGTGACCGGAACCACGAACCTGATCAAGGTACAGGTAGCGGGTAAGATTCTGGTCAAAGGTAAGGGCTATACCAAGAAGAAGGTCTGCGGCCCGATCTGTGTGGCGAAGGACGCAGAGGAATTGAAGAAAAATTTCGTAGCCGGCGATATCGTCGTTGTACCGGAGACTACCAATGAGATGCTGCCGGAGCTCAAAAGCGCCCAGGCAGTCATTGCGGAGCATGGAGGAAGCAATTCCCATGCGGCCATCGTAGGTCTGACCCTGGATATTCCGGTTATTGTGAACGCGGCCAACGCGACGGAAATACTGAAGAGCGGAGCTGTGGTACAGGTGGATGCGGAGACCGGAACCGTTTCCAGCAACAGCTAGGAGGAAAATTCATGGCGGAACTGACACCCATGATGCAGCAGTACCTGAAGACCAAGGAGCAATACAAGGACTGCATACTATTCTATCGTCTGGGCGATTTTTATGAAATGTTTTTCGACGACGCGAAGATCGCGTCCCGGGAACTGGAACTGACATTAACAGGAAAGAGTTGTGGATTGGAGGAACGCGCACCTATGTGTGGCGTTCCTTATCATGCTGTAGAGGGATACTTAAACCGGCTGGTGTCCAGAGGCTATAAGGTGGCCATCTGCGAGCAAATAGAGGATCCGAAGGAAGCCAGGGGCCTGGTGGCCCGGGATGTGGTGCGCATCGTGACGCCGGGTACAAACTTAAGCACCGCCGATGAGACGAAGAATAATTATCTGATGTGTATTGTTTATCTGTCCGATCGTTACGGGATTTCCACAGCGGACATCACCACCGGCGATTATCTGGTGACCGAGGTGGATTCAGAGCGGAAGCTTTTGGATGAGATCAATAAATTTGCCCCTGCGGAGATCATCTGCAACGAGGCATTTTCCATGAGCGGCGTGGATCTGGAGGATCTGAAGTTCCGTCTGAATATCGCCCTTTACCCGTTGGAGTCATGGTATTTTGACGACGAATTATGTAAAAATACCCTGTTGGAGCATTTTCAGGCAGCAAATCTTGCGGGACTTGGCCTTACAGATTTAAGCTGCGGTATGATCGCAGCGGGCGCTCTGTTGAAATACCTTTATGAGACCCAGAAGCAGCCCCTGACCCATATGACCCACCTGCAGACCTATACCATCGGCAAATACATGATCATCGACAGCTCCAGCCGGAGAAATCTGGAGCTGACAGAGACCCTGCGGGAAAAGCTGAAGCGGGGCTCGCTTCTGTGGGTGCTGGATAAGACAAAGACCGCCATGGGGGCCAGAACCCTTCGGGGCATGGTGGAGCAGCCTCTCATTGACCGGGCGGAGATCGAGAAGCGCCATGCGGCTATCGAGGAGCTGAATCAGCATGTAATCAGTCGGGAAGAGCTGCGGGAATACCTGAATCCCATCTATGATCTGGAGCGTCTGATTGGCCGTATCAGTTATAAGACGGCCAATCCCAGAGATATGATTGCGTTCCGGTCATCTCTGGAAATGCTGCCCCATATCCACACATTACTGGAAGATTTTTCCTCTCCGCTTCTCTGTGAACTGCGGGAGGATCTGGATACGCTGACGGATATCCAGGCTATGATTGAAAAAGCTATTCAGGAGGATCCGCCCATCTCCATCCGGGACGGCGACATCATCAAGGACGGCTATCATGAGGATGTGGATCGCTTCCGGAAGGCCAAGACCGAGGGCAAGAGCTGGCTGGCAAAGCTGGAGGCCGAGGAGCGGGACAAGACCGGTATCAAAAATCTGAAAATCAAGTACAATAAAGTATTCGGTTATTATTTGGAGGTCACCAACTCCTACAAGGATATGGTTCCCGAGACCTGGATGCGCAAGCAGACCCTGACCAACGCGGAGCGCTATATTACGCCGGAGCTGAAGGAGCTGGAGGATACGATTCTGGGGGCCGAAGAGAAGCTGACAGCCCTGGAATACGGCCTGTTCTGCGAGCTGCGGGACAACATTGCTTCCCAGGTACTGCGGATTCAGAAGACTGCCAAGGCTGTGGCCATGGTGGATGTATTCGCGTCCCTGGCCTTCGTGGCGGAGCGGAATCATTTTGTGCGCCCGAAGATGAACGAAAAGGGAATCATCGACATCAAGGGCGGCCGCCATCCGGTGGTGGAGCAGATGATCGATAACGACATGTTCATTCCCAACGATACATATCTCGATAATAACGCCAAACGGATTTCCATCATCACCGGCCCGAATATGGCCGGAAAATCCACCTACATGCGCCAGGCGGCTCTCATCGTGCTGATGGCTCAGATCGGCAGCTTCGTTCCGGCGGACAGCGCGAAGATCGGCATCGTAGATCGGATTTTTACCCGTGTGGGTGCCTCCGATGACCTGGCTTCCGGACAGAGTACTTTTATGGTGGAAATGACAGAGGTGGCGAATATTCTACGGAACGCCACCGGCAACAGCCTTCTGATTCTCGACGAGATCGGAAGGGGAACCAGCACCTTCGACGGCCTGGCCATCGCCTGGGCGGTCATTGAATACATCAGCAATCCGAAGATTCTCGGGGCCAAGACCCTGTTTGCCACCCATTACCATGAGCTGACCGAGCTGGAGGGATCCCTGGCGGGTGTGAATAACTACTGCATCGCCGTCAAGGAAAAGGGCGACGACATCGTGTTCCTGCGGAAAATCATCCGGGGCGGCGCGGATAAGAGCTACGGCATTCAGGTGGCGAAGCTGGCCGGGGTGCCCGATCCGGTTATCGCCCGGGCCAAGGAGCTGGTGGAGGAGTTAAGCGAAGCGGATATTTCTCTGAAGCCGAAGGCGCTGCCGGTGGAAATGAGCATGGAGTCCGAGCAGATCTCCCTTTTCGATACGGTGAAGGACGACGATATCATTACCGAGATCCGGGACATGGATCTGGGTAATATGACGCCGCTGGACGCGCTCAATACCATCTATCGGCTGCAGAACAAGATTAAGAACAGGTGGTGATCGGATGGCAAATATTCAGGTACTGGATCAGAAAACAATCGATCAGATCGCGGCGGGAGAGGTCATCGAACGGCCCTCCTCCGTGGTCAAGGAGCTTGTGGAAAATTCCATCGACGCTGGCGCCACGGCGGTCACGGTGGAAATCCGGGACGGCGGCACCTCCTTTATCCGGGTGACTGACAATGGAAGCGGCATCGACCGCGACCAGGTGGCAGTTGCCTTTTTGCGCCATTCCACCAGTAAAATCCGGGTGGTGGAGGATCTGTTTCATGTGGCTTCTCTGGGATTCCGCGGTGAGGCCTTGTCTAGTATCGCGTCCATCGCCATGGTGGAGCTGATTACGAAGACTAGGGACGCGGACGCTGGCGTGCGCTATGTCATCGAGGGCGGCGCGGAGAAGAAGCTGGAGGATATGGCTGCGCCGGACGGCACCACCTTTCTGGTGCGGAGTCTCTTTTATAACACCCCGGCCAGGCGGAAGTTTCTAAAGTCCCCCATGACCGAGGCCGGTTATATCAGCGATCTGATGGAGCGTCTGGCTCTGTCCCGTCCTGACATTTCCTTCCAGTTCATCAACAATGGACAGACAAAGCTTCACACCTCGGGCAATCATAACCTGAAGGATGTGATTTACCATATCTATGGCCGGGAGATCGCGGCCAATCTGGCGGAGATCGACGCAGAGCAGGGGCCGGTGCGGATTACGGGCTTTATCGGGAAACCGGCGGTGTCCAGGGGAAACAGAGGATTTGAGAACTATTTTATCAATGGAAGATATATTAAGAGTAATGTGATCGCCCGGGGCATCGAAGAGGGCTATCGGACCTTCATGATGCAGCATAAGTACCCGTTTACGGCGCTGCATTTTACGATAGACGGCGGGCTTCTGGATGTGAATGTGCATCCGACGAAGATGGAGTTACGATTCTCTAACCAGGAGCAGCTGTACCGGTTCGTGAGAGAAACGGTGCATCAGGGGCTTATGGGACGGGAGCTGATTCCGGAGGTGAAGCTTAACGAAGACGAGCCTGTGAAGAAGGCGGAAGATAAGCCCGCTCTGGAAAATGAGATCAATCCGGTCAGCGCTTTGGCGCGGCAGGGAAGTGCGGCAGCTACGGCAAAACCGGAACCGGCTAAGCCCCAACAGCCTCAGGCAGCGCCGACCCCGCAGGAGCGGAATCTGGAATACTTTATGGAGCAGATGCGCAAGCGTGTGAACGCGGAGTTTGAGGAGAAGAAGGTAGCGAAGCAAGTAGAAGCGAAGCCAGTGCTGAAGGATGATCCGATCTTCAGCAATGAGGAGCTGGCGATGCTGGAGCCAAAGATAGAAAAACGGCAGCAGGAACAGCCGGTGGTACAGGCGGAAGAGAAAACACCTGTACCGGAGTGTGCTGTGGAGCCGGGGATTCTGCGGGAGGATGGCGTGTACCGGGTGACTCGGAAAGAGAACGAAGCCAAGGAGACAACGGTTGTGGCTGCTCCAGAGCCGGAGCAGGCAGCCATGCTGGAAGCGGCGACAGTGAAAGCACCGAAAGCAGTCGATATCACCGCGCGGATAGAGAAGGCCCCGGACACAGCATATGAGCAGCAGGATCTCTTCGACCACCGACTCCTGAATCCCAAGACAAAATCCGACATTATCATCATTGGTCAGTTATTTGAAACTTACTGGCTGGTGCAGTTCGAAGATAAATTTTACATGATCGACCAGCATGCGGCTCACGAAAAGGTGCTCTACGAGCGCACGGTCAAAACCCTGGCAAGCAAGGAAATTACGTCCCAGATGGTCAGCCCGCCCATGATCCTGACCCTGAATATGCAGGAGGCGGCGAAGCTTGCCGAATATCAGGACTATTTTCAGGAGCTGGGCTTCGAGATCGAGCCCTTCGGCGGCAAAGAATACGCGGTCAGCGCAGTTCCGGCCAATCTGTACGGGCTGGCGGAAAAAGACTTGTTCATGGAGCTCTTAGACGATCTGGAATACGTCAGCGGAAAAAACACAGAGATGATTCTGGATAAGATCGCTTCCATGTCCTGCAAGGCTGCAGTCAAGGGTAACCAGCGCCTGTCCACGGCGGAGGCGAAGGAACTGATCGAGGAGCTTCTGACCCTCGATAATCCTTACAACTGCCCCCATGGACGGCCTACGATTATCTCCATGTCGAAGCAGGAGATTGAGAAGAAATTCAAGCGAATCGTGTAAAGATGGAAAAGATAGTAGTGCGATGTGACGGTAGTCTTGGAAGTAGTATTTACGGAGATAGAAGAGAAGCGTACAGACGCAAAAGGAGGATGAACCTGTGAAGGAAGAAAATGCGGGAACCCCTGCGGTTTCTATTATTATTCCTGTATACAATGCGGAAAACTTCCTGGCCCGCTGTGTAGACAGCGTGCTGGGGCAGGAATATACAGACTTTGAATTGCTTCTCATCGATGATGGAAGTAAAGACAAATCAGGAGCCATGTGTGACGCTTACGCAGCGTCTGATTCCCGCGTGTGTGTCTTCCATAAGGAAAACGCCGGCGTTTCAGCAGCCCGGAATCAGGCTCTGTCCGAGGCCCGGGGAACTTACATTCAGTTTCTGGATAGCGACGACTGGATGACGCCCGATTCCACCAAGCTTCTGGTGCGGGCGGCGGAAGAGAACGACTGCGATCTGGTCATCGCGGATTTCTACCGGGTGGTCGGCGAGCGGGTATCCCGGAAAGGTGATATCGAGGAAGAGGGCGTCATGAGCCCTGAAGAGTTTGCGGCCCATATGATGGAGAGCCCGGCGGATTACTATTACGGCGTGCTCTGGAATAAGCTGTATCGCCGTTCCATTATTGAGGAACATGCCCTTCGCATGAATGCGGAAATCAGCTGGTGCGAGGACTTTATGTTCAACCTGGAATACATCCGTTTCGCGGAGCGCATCACGGCTCTGCACGCGCCTATTTACTATTATGTGAAGCGCAAGGGTTCGCTGGTCACCACCCAGGGAACCAGCCTGACCAAGACCATTCAGATGAAGCTGGGCGTCTTTGAGTACTATCACAACTTTTACAAGCATGTGTGGGACGAGGAGGAATACGAGAAAAACCGTCTGCAGCTCTACCGTTTTCTGGTGGACGCGGCCAGCGACGGCCTGGTGGGCATTCCGCTGCTGCCCGGTACCAAGAAGCTGGGCGACGAGCGGGCAGGCGTCAGCGCGTCGGCACTGGCAGGAGAGGGCATGCTCTCCGAGCTCTACCGGGAGCGAAAGCTGATGCAGCGATACCTGGAGGTGGCTGCTCTGAAAAATGACCTGACGCCGTCCGAAGCCTATCTGCTTCTGTGCCTGAGCCATCTGAGCGACACGGTAAATAAAAAAGAGCTGGCTGATTTCGCAGGCGTGAGCCGAAGCGCTCTGGCCATGCAGCTTCAGAAGCTGGTGCTGCGGGGGCTGATTAAGGTGGAGGATATTTCGAATCCGAAGCCTATGCGCCAGAAGAAAGCAAAAGGGATAGAAAAGGACGACGCCTCACGTAAACCTCAGGAAAAGCGGGCGCGGATCATGTTCCAACCCGAAGCAGAACCCATTTTGCGGGAACTGGCTACGGTTCAGCGGGACTACGACGAGGCCAGATTCGCAGGCTTCGAGGAAGAGGACCTGATTCAGTACGCCCGCCTGACCGAGAAAATGAAGCGGAACATGCAGAAAGTGCTTGCGCCTATACACTAGAGTAAAAAAATGGAAGATAGAAGCAGATTCCATTTTTCAGAATAGACAAGGGGGAATCCACATGACCAAGAAAAAGCCGAAGGCGACCAACTGCGAGATGTGCGGCAACTACGTCTACGACGACGATTACGGCTACTACGTCTGCGAAATGGACCTGGACGAGGACGAAATGCGCCTCTTCATCCAGGGCAGCTTCCACGGCTGTCCCTATTTCCAGTACGGGGACGAGTACCGGATTGTGAGACATCAGATGTAAAAGAAAAGAAGATAGGGGAGCCAGGCAGATGAACGGAAATCGACTGGGGCGCTCACATCGATCCGGTCAGGCCCATACAGGATCTGATCATTTACGAGCTTCATGTCCGGGGCTTTACGAAGGACACTTCTTCCGGCGTAAAAAATCCGGGAACCTTCGCCGGAATCCGGGAAAAAATTCCCTATCTGAAAGAGCTTGGAATACCGGCTTCATCCCAGATCCGCCGCAGTGTTTGTGGGCGTGAGACGAAACTAATACTGCATACTGATTTTTCGATACTGGCTTCTGGCGGTCACGGTCTCTTCCGTGGCGCAGAGCTTATCAGCGATGCAGAGAATCACGCTTTCCCGGTAGCGGGGGAGCGTAATGTTCAGCGGAAACATATGGCGGGCAATCATGTCGCGCTCGATTTTCCCAAGGGTAAAATCCCGGGACGCGTTGGCAAGCGCTTTTCCGGCGTGGAAGAAGCCGTGCCATCGGTGGCTCTTATCCGGCACATGCCAGTCGTAGAGAAAATAATCGTGGAGCAGCGCGCCCCGCACCAGGGCCCGCTCATCCACCCGGATACGCAGCCGGTCGGCCAGCCAGATACAGGTGCAGGCCACTGCGACCGAGTGGTCGAAGACGGATACATTTCCGTGCTGCATAAATTGTTTTTCCAGCTGCATGTTGGCGGAGGCGAGAATATCGCTTCCGTGCAACAGCAGCTTTTCTTTATATACAGAATCCTTCACAGGTTTTCCTTCCTTTACACAAAAGATTGATCGGACATTTCAGGGAAACTGTCCGGCTAATTGTCAGTATGCCACAGAAATCCTCTGTATACAAGGATAAAAGCGTTAAGTTTTTCTAAACAATCTCAAAACTGTATTGGGTTCAGTGATTCCAGCTCCGATGCAGCGCGTCCAGGGTCTTTATGGCCCGTACAGACATCTCTTCGGTCATCACCGGACTCTCGGTCAGCCCGGCTCGGATACAGCTAAGGGCGTGCTCCAGCTCATAACGCAGCTCGAAGTCGCAGGGATAGTCAAGCACTATAGGCTCCTGCCCCTTAAAATGCAGAATTGCCTGTCGGGCTTTCCAGTAATCCGGCAGTTCCACATAGCCTTTTTCCCCATAGAGGTAGCCCACATGGACTGTATCCGCCGCCGTGCTGGTCTTGTTGGTGAAGATAAGGCCGTTGTCCATGCGCATCACCGCCGCAAACTGATTTTCCACCGGACTGTCTGCGCGGGTGCAGAGCCCGGTCTGCTCTGTTACAAAGGAATCGAAGAGATACTGCATCAGTTGCAGGCTGTAGCTGGCGTTGGAAAAGAGAGGTCCGCCTCCTTTGGAAGCGTCGAACATCCAGCTATTGTAACCGGCGTCAAAGGAGCTGGAGAAATCTGCCATAGTAATCCGCCCGAATTCATCGGCCTGAATGCGCCTTTTCAGCTCCTGCACCACCGGCAGAAAGACACATTTCTGCATCTCCATCACAAAAAGCCCTTTTTCCCGGGCCAGCATAAAAAGATCCCGCACCTCGGCCGGCTTCAGCGCGAAAGGCTTCTCACAGAATACATGCTTCCCCTGCTCCAGCGCAAGCCGCGCATAGCGGGCGTGCTCGCTGTTGATGGTCGCAATATAGACGATATCCACCAGATCCGAGGCAATCAGCTCCTCATAGCTTCCAAAAGCCTGCGGGATCCGCCAGAGCCGCACCTTCTCAGCGGCCTTTTCCAGATTCCGCGAAGCGATAGCCGTCACCACACAGCCTTCCACAGTTCCTGCAGCGTTCACAAACCGCGGTACGATAGAGGCAGTACTCAAAATACCAATACGAAGAGGATTCATAAAAACTCCTTTCCCGGAAAAATCCGATGTCACGTAAAAACAGGTCTATTTATAGGATAGAGGGTTGGAGAGTGAAAGTCAAGAATGGTATGGCAGTATCTTCTTTTGTGAATTCGTTAGAAGGCATTCATTCTTGAATTACCTTCATTCTGTGGTATACTTATAGGTATGAAAAGAATGGATAGAAACACGTTGATAAGAGATGAGGTAAATGAATGGAAGGGAATTGTCAAATCCCCACACCTTTACAATATGTGAAAATACTGCTGGATGACGTGTGCTATAGAGGACAGCTATATGGAAAACGGGTGTTGGAAAATTCATGTGGTGACGGGAATATTTTAGAAGAGATCATCGTTCGCTACATTGAGAGTGCAAAAAGAGAGAAGCGTTCGTCAGATGAGATACGGAATGGACTTGAGAGAGATATTTGTGCATATGAGATAGATGAAAAATGCATAAGACGATGTATAGACAGGTTAGACAAGACGGCAGAAAAATATGGAATTACCCAGGTGAACTGGAATGTCAGGAATGAAGATTTTCTTACGCAGCAACAGGAAGGAATCTATGACTTTATTATAGGAAATCCACCATACATTACATATCATGATATGAATGAAATGCAGAGGGAATTATTGAAAAAAAAGTATCGTACCTGTGCATATGGAAGATTTGATTATTGCTATGCATTTACGGAGGCGAGCATTTCAGATCTTGCGCCGGCGGGCAGGATGGCTTATTTGATTCCATATAGTATCATGACCAATAAATTTGCGCAAAGTCTGCGCGATTTTGCGTTGCCTTATGTCACAGAGATCCATGACTATAGTACGATATCGATATTTCCGGATGCAATTACATCATCAATTATCCTGATTTGTGAAAATGAGAAACGGAAGCCGGAACTGGCAGACTATTATCTGGAGGCTGAAGGGCGGAAAATAGAAATCCGAAAAGCGGATTTAATGGGAAAAAAATGGACAATATCAGGAGAAACACCAGGAAATGCCCATAGATTTGGAGAATATTTTGAAGTGACAAACAGCGTGGCAACATTGCTGAACGAGGCGTTCGTCCTTAAAGAGTATGAGTATCAGGAGCCTTATTATATAGTAGGAAAATACCGAATAGAAAAAGAACTTGTAAAGGATGCGGCAAGTACAAAGAGTTTAAATAAAAAAAGTGGGAAGAAGGATAAAATTATTTTCCCGTATCGTATGGAAACAGGCGAGGCTACAGGTTATACGGAAGAAGAATTCAAGAGATATTTTCCATACGCGATGTCATATATGAGACAATTTAAAAAGAGGCTGAAAGAGCGAAAAGCGGATAAAAATGCGCTCTGGTTTCAATACGGACGCAGTCAGGCAATTGGTCGGATACAAGGCGAAAAGCTGATTATGCCGATGGTTATCACAAAAAAGAATCATGTGTATCATGCGGGGGAGGACGCAGTACCGTATGCGGGCTATTTCATTAAATGCAAACCGGAAAGTGAGAAGAATTTAGAAGAAGCAAAAGAAATTCTGGAAAGCAGAGAATTTTATGAGCATGTAAAAGTACACGGTACCTCGACAACCCCGACTTCTTACCGGATTTCGGTGAATGATATTAAAAACTATGTGATAGATGCAGACTAAGTGCAGGAGGGATTTATGCCAAGAATTCCATTTAATGTAGATGCTTACACAGCAAGACTGATAGGCCGGGAAAACGTATCAAAGCTGGAAGGCGCTGTGATTGAACTGGTAAAGAATACATATGATGCGGATGCGAGCTGCTGCGTTCTTTATTATGATGAAACACAAAACGCACTTTATTTAGCAGATAATGGAAGCGGCATGACGGCGCAGACCATTCAGAATCACTGGATGACGATCGGACGTTCTTCAAAAAAAGGAAATTATATATCGGGGGAAGGACGCATTCAGACAGGTGAAAAGGGGATTGGTCGGTTTGCATTGGACAGAATTGCGGATAAATGCCAGATGCTGACAGGAACCCGGAATAGTAGTGGAAAATTATTATGGACGGTAGATTGGACGGCATTTTCGGAAGGAAGAAATATTACGGAAATCGGAGCGGAACTGGATGAGACATCGATGGGGTTCTCAGAATTTATCCAAAGCTGTAGTAATCCACAGGTACGCAGACTGATAGAGAAAAAATGGAGACGGAATGGTACAATATTTTTACTTACGGAATTGCGCGATGAATGGAATGAACAGTTGTTGCATGGCTTGAAAGAGAGCCTGGCGTCCCTGATTCCCTATGAACTGTCTTCTGTGTATAAGATCTATTGTTTTAATAATGAAACGACTATAGAGGACGCGGAAGTTTTCAGTGATCTGGAGGCGTTCTCTTATGACTATAAGATAGAGTTTCAGGTGTCAGATGAGCAGAAGCCGGTTTCTATTAAGCTTCTGAGAAATGAGTATGAATTTGGGCAGGATGAGGATAAGCTCCTAAAGGAATTGGGATTGCAGAAAGAAAAAACGTATTTCCATGGAATTCCGCAGACGTTTGAAATCCCATTTGGTGAGATTGTGCCCGGAGTAGAAAAGACGCGGGAAAAGGCACTGGGGGCATTCAGCGGAGTGCTGTATTTCGCAAAACGGACGCAGACGAAAAAAGACAGAGAAAAATTTTATCAGAAGAGCATTGCGGGAAGAACCGATGTAAGAGATACCTTTGGCGGGATTAAGATTTACAGAGATAACTTTCGGGTGAGGCCGTATGGAGATCCGAAGACCTCAGCCTACGACTGGCTTCAGCTGTCCAGACGCCATTCACTTTCCCCGGCTGGTGTGGGCAGCAAAGGAAAGTGGACGGTCAATGCGGATCAGATGTTAGGATCGGTATTTATTTCCCGTATGAATGTAATGCTGCCGGATCAGTCAAATCGAGAAGGAATTATGGAGACCCCGGAGTTTCTTTTGCTTCAGGAGTTTTTAC
>USDU01000044.1 GCA_900553635.1 uncultured Lachnospiraceae bacterium
ACTTCGCGTTTGAAATCATCTATGGCGTATGGTTCATGGCTGCCACACTGGCTGCTTACATCATCCGTAAGCCGGGCGTAGCTCTGGTGGCAGAAGTACTGGCTTCCGTAGTAGAGCTTCTGATGGGCAATTCCGGCGGCGTAACCGTTGTATTGACCGGACTGATTCAGGGCGCAGGTGCAGAGCTTGCATTCGCTTTATTCCGTTATAAGAAATGGGATCTGGCGAGCATGTCCCTGGCAAGCGTATTTTCCGCTGCCTTCATTTTCTGTTATGAGCTTTACTATCTGAACTACATTGCGCTGGCACCGAGCCTTCTGATTGCGCAGCTGGCAGTCCGTTTCGTAAGCGCCATCGTATTCTCCGGCGTGATCTGCAAGCTGGCTGGCGACGGACTGGCAAAGACCGGTGTGGTAAAGAGCTATGCCATCGGCGCGAAAGCAAAGAGCGGAAAGGTATATGACGAGGAGGACTAAAAAATGGATAAGTTAAAGGTCGTTCTGGACTGGTTCCCGAATACAAATCACACAGGCTATCTGCTGGCGCAGAAGCGCGGTTGGTTCAAAGAGGCCGATCTGGATGTGGAGATCTTCGGTGAGGTACATGGCGAGATGGAGCTCCACGGCGGAGATTTTGTCTGCGGACCGGAGATTGCTATGCTGGAGTGCCGGGAGCGGGGTATTAACCTGACCGGTATCGCGGTTATGACCCAAAAATGTGATTCCGGTATCGTCTCCCTGAAGGAGGCGGGCATCACCCGCCCCAGAGAGCTGGAGGGCAAGCGTCTGACTCACTGGACCCCAGCCTGGTTCCACGCAGCGATTCGTCGCGTGGTAGAAGCAGACGGCGGCGACTACGATAAGATCAATCTGGTAAATCTGGATGTAGGCGATATCGTAGCCACCCTGGGCAATGTGGCGGACGCTACCTGGGTTTATGAGAATTGGGAAAATCAGGTTCTGCTTGAGGCAGGAAAAGAGATTAACTACTTTAACCTGGGCGATGTGGATCCCATCTTTGATTTCTGCGCGCCGGCCATGGCGGCTTCCGAGGAAATCTTACGTGAAAAGCCGGATGCAGTGCGTCGTTTCCTGAAGGTCCTGGATCGGGCATACCGTGAGGTGGCTGCGCATCCGGAAGAAACCGTTATGGAAGTACGTGATATGCTGCCTGCAGACGCTACGGAGTCTCTGCTTATCCGCAGTCAGAAGCATCTGGCTCCGATTTTGCTTGACAAGGAAGGCCGGTGGGGCAGAATCGACGCCCAGAGATGGAACCGTATGGCGGATTTCCTGGTGGAGTGCGGCGTGATTTCCGGAAGAACCGAGAAGGAATTTACCAACGAGTATTTTGAAGCATGAGTATAAAAGTCGAACATCTGGAATTTACCTATTTTGAAGACAGAAAGAATATTCTCTGTGATTTAAGTGCGGAATTTGATGCCGGTGAGATTACCATTCTCACCGGCGCTTCCGGGTGTGGCAAATCCACCCTGCTCTATCTGGCAGCGGGCATCTACCCTCACAGCGCCGGGATTTTGCGCTCCGGCAGCGTCAGCGTAGAAGGAGTACGTCCGGACAGTCTGACGGCATCGAAGCGTTGCGCCCTGGTGGGCATGATGTTCCAGAATCCGGAGCTGCAGTTCTGCATGGATACAGTGGAGCATGAGCTTTTGTTCTGCCTGGAAAATATCTGCACGCCCCGGGAAGAGATGATGGAGAAAGTAGACGGAGCGCTGGCTTTCTGTGAGATATCACACCTGAAAAAGCGGACGCTTCACAGCCTGTCCGGCGGCGAACGTCAGAAGGTTATGCTGGCCTGCCTGACCCTGCTGTCACCCAAATGGCTCCTGCTTGACGAGCCTTTTGCCAATATTGATGACGCTTCCGCCCGGATGATTGCGGGCAAATTAAAAGAACTGAACCGGACGAAGGGCATCGGCATTCTGGCGGTGGATCACCGGCTGGAGAACTGGCTTGGTATCGCGGATAAAGTGCGGGTTATGGAAAATGGTGTATTGCGGCCGGAAATCATGGATGTAAATACACTGGACGGGGCGCTTTTGAAGGAGCTTGGCGTGATTGTACCGGGCGAGGCCTATGAGACAAAGCTTCCGGAAGCGCAGTCAGGCGACGTGGTGCTGCGGTTAGAGCATCTGGCACTCAGACATGGAAATAACCATATTTTTACAGATATAAATGCCGAATTTCGTTCCGGCTGCATCTATGCCATTGTGGGTGAGAGCGGCTGTGGAAAGAGCAGTCTCTTCGGCGCACTGTCCGGCCTCTATTCCTATCAGGGACAGGCGTTGCTGGAAGGCCGGGAGCTTCGAAAGCTCCGGAAACAGGATTTGGGTAAAATCGGTTTCGTCACCCAGAATCCCCAGGATCAGTTTGTAAGCGATACGGTGAAAGAGGAGATTCTGGTGGGTCTGAAAAAGCGGGAGGACGCGGAGATGAAAACGGAGGAAATCCTGCGCGGCATCAAGCTCTGGCGATATCGGGATATCTCTCCCTATATGCTGAGCCAGGGGCAGCAGCGCAGACTTGGCGTGGCGGCCCTGATGGCCTATCCCTGTAAGGTGCTGGTCTGCGATGAACCTACCTACGCCCAGGACCGCAATAACACAAAGGCGATCATGGATGCCCTGTGCCGACAGGCCAGAGAGCATGGTGTGGCCCTGATTTTCTCCACCCACGACCGGCAGCTGGCGAAGGATTATGCAGATGAGATACTGGAATTGAAGGGAGGCAGACTATGCGTACACTGAATCCGGCAATGAAATTTGTGACGCTGTTGTGCGTGACCTTTGTACTGGCCTTCCGCTACAATCCAGTGCTGAATCTGGCGGTGTTCGTCCTCTGCATGGCAGCTCTGCTGGTGTCAAAGGTTCGCCTGAAGACCCTGGGACTTCTGATGCTGCCCATTTTGCTGGCAGCTACGGGGATGTTCTTTACCGGCTACCGGTTTTCGGCTGACGCGTCCATGCCGGTGGCGGCGGCAGACTTTCTGGTCAGCGATTCCCGGGTCTGGAACGGGGTGGCTCAGGCGAGCCGGGTGCTGGCCTATGCGGGCGTAGGTTTCCTGTTTACTCTGACCACGGATCGGATTTTGATGGTCAAGTCCTTTGAAAAGCAGTTTCATTTGCCGCAGGTCTGGGCCTACGGCCTTCTGGCAGCCTGGGGCGTATTTCCACAGGCGGTACAGGAATATAAGCGGACCAGGGCGGCGTTTCGGGCGAGGGGATTGAAGGTGTTCCCGATATCCCCGGCGCTTTTGAAGCCTTTGCTGGTGAAATCCGTCCGTTGGTCCGAGGAGCTTTCCATTGCCATGGAGTCCAAGGGCTTTTCGGGAGAGGAAAAGCGGACCGAATACATGCAGGTGCGGGTGCATGCCCGGGACTGGCTGTTCCTGATTTTATGTGTGGGTCTGACAATTGTCTGCTCTATGTAGAACAATACGTGTCCGCCCGGTAAAGACATATGTGTAAAGCCGGAAGCATTTATCGGAAAGAAAAGGGTACAGTGATTAAAAAAACTTATGAGTCAAAAAAAGCTGTTTTCCGACAGCTTTTTTTGTATTCTTTTTTCTTCTGTAATGTATTGACAATTCAGAATCTTTTCGCTAAGATAAGTTATCAATAACCGTCGCACACGGACACAAATGAATAGAAGAACAATGACTTGAGAGGAGAGAATAAAATGGGTAAGATTATTGGAGAAAGCATTACCTTTGACGATGTACTTCTGGTACCGTCCTATTCCGAGGTGATTCCGAATCAGGTGGATCTGACCACACATCTGACGAAAACCATCAAGCTGAACATTCCGATGATGAGTGCCAGCATGGATACCGTTACCGAGCATCGCATGGCGATCGCTATGGCAAGACAGGGTGGTATCGGAATTATCCATAAGAATATGTCTATCGAAAAGCAGGCAGAGGAAGTGGATAAGGTAAAGCGTTCTGAAAACGGCGTTATCACCGACCCGTTTTATTTATCCCCGGAGCATACCCTGGCAGACGCCAACGAGCTGATGGCCAAGTTCCGCATCTCCGGCGTGCCGATCACCGAGGGCCGGAAGCTGGTAGGTATCATCACCAACCGCGATCTGAAGTTTGAAACTGATTTTTCCAAGAAAATCAAGGATTCCATGACCTCGGAGGGACTGGTTACCGCAAAGGAAGGTATTACCCTGGAGGAAGCCAAGGCGATCCTGGCCAAGGCAAGAAAAGAGAAGCTGCCCATCGTTGACGACGATTTCAATTTAAAGGGCTTAATCACCATCAAGGATATTGAAAAGCAGATCAAGTATCCGAATTCCGCCAAGGACGCGAAGGGAAGACTGCTCTGCGGCGCAGGCGTAGGTATCACCAGCAATGTACTGGAGCGTGTGGACGCCCTGGTAAAGGCGCAGGTGGACGTAATCGTGCTGGATTCCTCCCATGGACATTCCGCCAACGTTATCCGCTGCCTGAAGATGATCAAGGAAGCATATCCGGAACTGCCGCTGATCGCAGGCAATATCGCTACCGGCGAAGCTGCAAAGGATCTGATTGAAGCAGGAGCAGACGCAGTGAAGGTTGGCATCGGACCGGGCTCCATCTGTACCACCCGTGTGGTATCCGGTATCGGCGTACCGCAGATCAGCGCGATTATGGACTGCTACGAGGTAGCGAAGGAGTATGGCGTCCCGGTTATCGCCGACGGCGGTATCAAATACTCCGGAGATATTACTAAGGCCATTGCCGCAGGCGCCAATGTCTGCATGATGGGAAGCATGTTCGCAGGCTGCGATGAGGCTCCCGGCGAGTTCGAGCTGTTCCAGGGAAGAAAATACAAGGTATACCGTGGCATGGGCTCTATCTCCGCTATGGAGAACGGCAGCAAGGATCGCTATTTCCAGGAGGGAGCAAAGAAGCTGGTTCCCGAAGGTGTAGAGGGCCGTGTGGCATACAAGGGAAGCGTGGAGGACACTATTTTCCAGATGCTGGGCGGACTTCGTTCCGGTATGGGACTCTGCGGAACACCGACCATCGAGGAATTGAAGCAGAGAGGACGCTTTATTAAGATTACCGCGGCGTCCCTGAAGGAGAGCCATCCTCACGATATTCATATCACCAAAGAGGCTCCGAACTACAGCACTGAGTCATAAAAAGCGGATATATAGAGAAAGCTTAAAAATAATTTTCAGGGAAAAGCTGGCATTTCATGTCAGCTTTTCTTTTTCTCTGTGGGGATTGCGCGGAGTTTTGAAAAAATTTTCGGGCTGTTCATAAAAAATTAAGTATTTGTTGTAGTAAAATGTAAACAGATTGCGTTATAGTAAATGTAACATGATTTCGGGAGGAAGCTGCGCATGCTGATGTACCTGTCCATACTGGACACCCAGGACGAGAAAGAAAAATTTACAGAGGTCTACGAGCAGTATCAGCATTTCTGCTGGTATGTGGCCAACCAGATGCTGGGCGACGATCATCTGGCGGAGGATGCCGTACAGGAGACCTTTCTGGCACTGACCAGACATTTGGACAAGATCGAGGTTGTCGAGAGTTCCAAAACCCGAAAGTTTCTGATGACGATTGTGAAAAGCAAGGCCATTGACATTCTGCGCAAGCAAAAGGGCGAGCTGTCCATGGAAGAACTGGAATACGAGATTCCAACCGGCGAGCCGGACGCTCTAAGCCAGTACATAACCCGGGAAAATTATAACGCCATCGTATCCAGCGTTTTGGAGTTGGAGGAGAACTACCGGGTGATTTTCGAATACAAGTATGTACACGGGCTTTCGGACCGGGAAATTGGCGATTTGCTGGGGATTTCTTCCAAAACCGTCAACGTGCGGTACTACCGGGCACGGAAAAAACTTCAGTTCATGCTGACAAAGGAGGGAGCAGGCAGTGCGGGACGATAAGAAGAGAGAAGAACTGGAAAAAGAACTGCTTGCGGAAGCCTTCGATGAATGTATGGATGAACAGTTAAGCTTTATTCCGTCGGAGCGGGAAATCGCGCGCATGCACCGGTATTCCGAAGATTTTCAGCAAAACATGCAGGAGCTCCTGGATGCGGGCGGTAAGCCGAAGCGGAAGAAAAACACCATTACGCAGCGGGAATTTGTCTACAGCTTCAATAAGATTGCGGCTTGTATCCTGGCGGTTTTGGTGGTGAGCGGCGTCTGCACCGGTCTGTTTTTGGCAGGCGGAAAAAAGAGCAGCGGGACAGCTGATACGGCAGCTCCGGAGACAGCATCCATCATGGAAGACAGCGTCGAAGAGGCGGCGGATGAAGGCGTGGAAACAGAGGGCGAAAGCGCAGAGAACACAGCAGCGGCGTCCGCTGCAGGGAAAGAAAACGCGCCGGAGAAAATCACCTTCGCGGGTCATGACGTCTACCTGACCCAGGAACAGAATGTGACCGCCGAGACCGAGAGTGTAAAGACTCTGGTATCCAGCCCGGTGATCGCGCGGGACGCAGAAGCGGTAAAAGTCACAATTGGTAACATCAGCGAGACACCCATTTCCTATAACGCCAATATGGAATTACAGGTACAAAAAGACGGCGCCTGGTACGTGGTGACCAGAAACAGCGAGCCTGTGGGGCAGCAGGACACTACCGTGGTCCTGGAGCCCGGTATGGCCCAGGATGAAGAACTGGATCTGACCGACTATGATCTGGATTATGACGCAGACGCCTACCGGATTATCACCTATGTAGACGGCGAGCCCTTCAGTGCCGGATTCCGATTCGAGAGCGTAGAACAGGGATTGGAGGAAGCTCTGGAGGAAAATAAATGAAAAAGAGAGTATGGATCATGGCCATTTTGATGGCAGGCACACTGGCAGCGGGTTGCGGCGGAGCATCCAAAGATACCATGAGTGCTGCCAGCGTAACCGAAGAAGCCGGCGCATATGAAAATGAAGCCTGGGACGACGTGGCGGAAGACGGCGCAGTCACCGCCGAATCCGGCATCGAGATACCGGCGAACACCAGCCAGAAGCTGATCAAAACCGTCACCCTGAACATGGAAACCAGAGAATTCGAGACAGTACTTTCCGGTATCCAGGCCAAAGTTACCGAGACCGGCGGATACACGGAAACATCTGAGGTAAACGGAAGCAGCTACTACGGAAGAGGCAACCGCTCCGCCTGGCTGACCTTACGCATTCCCGCCGACAAACTGGACACCTTCGTCACCACCGTCAGCGGCCTGGGCAACGTCACCAGCAAAAGCGAAAGTGTTGAAGACATCACCCTGCAGTACGTAGACACCGAAAGTCACAAAAAAGCCCTGGAAACCGAACAGGACCGTCTGCTGACCCTCATGGAACAGGCCGAAAGCATGGACGACATCATCAAAATCGAAACCCGCCTGTCCGAAATCCGTTACGAACTGCAAACCTATGAAACCACCCTACGCACCTACGACAACCAGGTCTCCTACAGCACTGTCAACATCGATCTCTACGAAGTAGACCGTGAAAGCGCCCCGGAAAAGCAAAGCTTCGCAAGCGAACTAAAAACCCGCCTGACCGATAATATCTACCACATCAGCCGAGGCCTCCGAAGCTTCGCCATCTGGTTCGCCGCATCTCTCCCCTACTTCGCGATCTTCGCGGCAGCGGCCTTTATTGTTATAAAAATCGTGCGGAAAATCGTCTGGAAAAAGCCAATTTTCCATAAAAAAGATGAGCCCACCGATCCGACATCAAAAGAGTAGAACCAAACCACGCCCGCCCTGTCTCTCAACAGAGAGCGGGCGGGCTCTGCTGTACAAAACCGGGCGAAGGGCATTCACAACCAGACCCGTCCATTTATGATTCCCTCTTCCCTGTCCCCCAAAAATCTGCTATAATAATCATAATTGGCGAAGTTTCGTGAATTTTTCAAAAATCCCCAAAATTTGATAAAAAGGGAGGACCCACACCCCATGAAAACCCTGGACACCTCATTCCGATATCCCATAAAAACAGGCTCCTACCACCGCCCCGGCATCGAACGCCAGGGAGCGTGGATAAGCTTCACGGCTGCTGTTCCAGCAGAAAAGGACTGCGCCTTGCTCCTGTATAAAAAAGGAAGCCCGGAAGCCGAGATCGAGATCCCCATGGAATACAGCACCCGCTACGGCGACCTGCGTTCCGTCGAAATAGAAAAGCTTCCCATAGAAAAATACGAATATAACTACCGCATTGCAGGCACCATCGTGACAGACCCCTACGCCCGCCGTATCTCCGGACGCAAAACCTGGGGACAGGCGCCGGCAGGAGAGGCTGCTTTGCGCGGCTGTATCATATCCGATGAGTTTGACTGGGAGGGTGACGAGCCTCTGCAGATCCCCTATACCGATGTGATTGCCTACGCCACCCATGTGCGCGGCTTCACGAAACATCCCACATCCGGCGTCCGTGCCAAAGGCACCTTCGCAGGTGTGCGGGAAAAAATCCCCTATCTGAAGGCGCTTGGCATCAATCAGCTGGAACTGATGCCGGTCTATGAGTTCGCGGAAGTGGAGGCCTGGGACGAAAAACGGCCAGCTATCCGTCGGGGCAGATCCGACGAACCCCTGATGAACTACTGGGGCTACACCGACAGCTATTATTTTGCGCCGAAGGCCTCTTACGCGGCTTCCAATGACCCGGTGCGGGAATTAAAAACGCTGGTAAAGGAGCTGCATAAAAACGGCATTGAGCTGGTGCTGGAATTCTATTTCCCAAAAGCCATGCAGACTGCCCGGGTACTGGACTGCATCCGCTACTGGCTACTGGAATACCACATAGACGGAGTTCACGTAAACCGGGATCATACGCCGGTGGAGGCACTGGCCCAGGAGCCGCTTCTCAGCCACACGAAAATCATGTCCGAGGGCTTCGGACTGGATGAGATTTACGACGGGCGTACTGTTCCAGGTTTCCGCAATCTGGCAGAATATAACGACGGTTTTATGATGGATATCCGTCGTTTCCTGAAGGGCGACGAGGGCATGCTCCCGGCTTTTATCTGGAGAGAACGGAAAAATCCGGAGCGTCATGCGGTCATGAACTATCTGGCAGGCCATAACGGATTTACCCTGATGGACGCGGTGTCCTACGATGAGAAGCACAACGAGGCCAACGGCGAGGATAACCGGGACGGTACCGACTACAACTATAGCTGGAACTGCGGCGAGGAAGGACCGAGCCGGAAGAAAAAGACCCTGGAGCTTCGTTCCAGACAGCTTCGTAACGCCTTGGTGATGCTGTATCTCGGTCAGGGCGTTCCGGTACTGTACGGCGGCGACGAACACGGCAACAGTCAGTTAGGCAATAACAACGTTTACTGTCAGGACAATGAACTGTCCTGGATCAAATGGAAACCGGGCAAGGCCTGGGAATACCTGGAAGAATATGTGCGACGCCTCATTTCCTTCCGAAAGGATCATCCGGTCTTTCATCAGGACGCGGAGCTTCGGCAGACTGATTACCTGTCCTGCGGCCATCCGGATGTGTCCTATCATGGAAAACGGGCATGGCTGGGCGATTTTGAAAATTACAGCAGGAGCGTGGGAATTCTCTACGCAGGCGAGTATGTGTCGGCGAACTCAGAAGGAAAGGAGCATGACGATTCCTTCTACGTGGCCTACAATATGCACTGGATTCCCCATGAATTCGCACTTCCGAAGCTGCCGGGCAAACAGGTCTGGACCATTGCCCTGGATACGGGAATCGAAGGTACAGATGGGATCCATGCGGAGGGCAGCGAAGAGGTCCTTACAGATCAGCGCACTGTGACCGTTCCGGAGCGGACCATACTGGTGTTGCGGGGACAGACAAGGCGGAAAGAGAAAAAAGAGCAGAAGGAACAGAAAAAACAGGCAGGAGCAGAGGCAGAATGAAAGCTTGGAACCATTTTTGCACCATTACAGAACATAAAATCATGGTCATGCGGCATTGCTTCAAGATAGGGCTGTACCGGCAGGGACTGCTGCACGACATGTCCAAATATACGCCCACGGAATTTATACCGGGCTGTAAATACTATCAGGGCTACAGAAGCCCCAATAATGCCGAGCGGGAGGACAAGGGCTATTCAGCGGCCTGGCTTCACCATAAGGGCCGCAACAAGCACCATTACGAGTACTGGATTGATTACAGCGTAGGTCCGGTGAAGGGCATGACCGGCATGAAGATGCCCAACCGCTATGTGGCCGAGATGATGATGGATCGCATGGCTGCGTCCAAAATCTACAATAAGGGTCATTATGATCAGCATGAGTCTCTGAAATATTATGAAAAGGGAAAAGATTCCTACATGATTCACGATGAGACCCGGGCACTTCTGGAGCATCTGCTTCATCTGCTGGACGAGCAGGGCGAGGAGGCGCTGTTCGCTTACATGCGCGCCAACATTGTAGGTAAGAAGGAGTATCCGAAGATTCCTCCCAGACCCTGGCAACTGGCAGGCGACGGTCATTACGTTTCGGACGTGGAGCTTCTGCGGCTTCAGAAGGAGCAGGAGAAGGCGTCCGGAAAATAAAAAAGGAAATGGGGAACCGGTGCAGAATATTATAAATAGAGGAAAACTGATAACCATGCAGTACAGCATCATAAAGAGGTGGATGTATGACTATACGCGAAAGCACGGAACAGTGGGAAAGCGATTATTTAAGTCCGTATGCTTCTCTGAGTAAGAATTCCAGAGGGCGGGATTGGTATGAGCCACCCTGTGATATCCGGCCAGTCTATCAGAGAGACCGGGATCGGATTTTGCACTGCAAGTCCTTTCGTCGTCTGAAGCATAAGACGCAGGTTTTCCTGACGCCCCGGGGCGACCATTATCGTACCCGTCTGACCCACACCCTGGAGGTTTCCCAGATAGCCAGAACCATGGCAAAGGCCCTGCGCCTCAATGAGGATCTGACCGAAGCTGTCGCCCTGGGTCACGATCTGGGACATACGCCTTTCGGACACGCAGGTGAGAGGGTCTTAAATGACCTTTGCAGCGCAGGCTTCGCTCATTATGAGCAGAGTGTCCGCGTGGTGGAAAAACTGGAAAAAAGCGGGAAAGGCCTGAATCTGACCTGGGAGGTGCGTGACGGCATCCGAAATCACCGGACCAGCGGCCATCCGTCTACCCTGGAGGGCAAGCTGGTACGTTTTTCCGATAAAATTGCCTATATCAATCACGATATTGACGACGCCATCCGCGCCGGGATTCTGGAGGAGACAGATATTCCAAAAGAATACCGGGATATTTTGGGCAGCACGACGAGAGAACGGTTGAATACCCTGATACACGACGTCATTTCCCAGAGCATGGGAAAGCCGGACATCTGTATGTCCGCAGAGGTGGAGGGAGCCATGCACGCGCTCCGCAGCTTCATGTTCAGCAATGTGTACACGAATCCCATCGCCAAGGGCGAGGAGGTTAAGGCGCGGAATATGCTGGAGGGGCTGTTTTCCTATTATATGGAGCATCCGGAGGAGCTTTCGGATGAGTTTAAGGCCATGCTGGCCAGTGGCCGGGATCCACTGGAGATCGTGGTGTGCGATTACATATCCGGCATGACAGACCAGTACGCGATTTATAAGTTCGAAGAATACTTTGTTCCAAAAGCATGGAACGCATAGGTGGCAGAATAGATGTATTATGCAGAAGAATTGATCGAAGAGGTGCGCTCGCGGAATGACATCGTAGATGTGATTTCCGGGTACGTGCGGCTTCAGCGGAAGGGATCCAGCTATTTCGGACTCTGCCCCTTCCACAGTGAGAAGTCCCCGTCCTTTTCGGTGTCGCCGGGCAAGCAGATGTATTATTGCTTCGGCTGCGGCGCAGGCGGCAATGTCTTTACATTTTTAATGGAATATGAAAATTATACCTTTCCTGAGGCAGTGAAGGTATTGGCTGACCGAAGCGGCGTGGATCTGCCGGAGGTGGAATACTCCGAGGAGGCCAGACGCCAGGCGGACTTAAAGAGCCGGCTTCTGGAGATTCAGAAAAAGGCGGCGAAGTATTATTACTATCAGCTCCGGCAGCCCAAGGGCCGGGTGGGGTACGAGTATCTGAAAAATCGGGCGCTTACGGATGAGACCATTCAAAAATTCGGACTGGGCTATTCTGGGCAGCAGACGAAGGAATTGTACCAGTACCTGAAGCATGAGGGGTATTCGGACGCCCTCTTGAAGGAGTCGGGGCTCTTCAGCATGGACGAGCGCAGCGGCGTCTATGACAAGTTCTGGAACCGGGTTATGTTCCCGATTATGGACGCCAATCATCGGGTCATCGGCTTCGGAGGCCGTGTCATGGGCGACGCGAAGCCCAAGTATCTGAACTCGCCGGAGACAAAGATTTTCGATAAGAGCAGGAACCTGTATGGGCTGAATTTTGCCCGCAGCTCCCGGAAAGGAAACCTGATTATCTGTGAAGGCTATATGGATGTGATAGCCCTTCATCAGGCAGGCTTCAGCCAGGCGGTGGCGTCCCTGGGAACGGCGCTGACCACCCAGCAGGCGATTCTCATGAAACGCTACGCCGACGAAGTGCTGGTGACCTACGACAGCGACGAGGCCGGAATCAAAGCGGCTCTCCGGGCGATCCCGATTTTGAAGGAAGCGGGACTGACCATGCGGGTCATCAATATGAAGCCCTACAAGGATCCGGATGAATTTATCAAAAATATGGGGCGCGAAGCCTTTCAGCAGCGTATCGACGAGGCTCAGAGCAGCTTCCTTTTTGAGGTGGAGGTGCTGGAGCGTCAGTACAACTTAAAGGATCCGGCCCAGAAGACGGCATTTTTTGATGAAACCTCGAAGAAGCTTTTGGGTTTTTCCGATGAAATCGAGCGTAATAATTATATCGAGGCCATAGCGGCCAAATACGGCACCGGCTACGAGGCCCTGCGGCGGAAAGTTAACCAGCTGGGTCTATCCTTAGGCGGACAGGCTCCGTCGCCGCGCCCCCGGGACGTATCGTCCGCTAAAAAAGAAAAGGACGAGGGAACGGCGGCGTCCCAGAAGCTATTGCTTACCTGGATGATTTCCGATGAGCAGTATTCCCGGGTTATAAGGCGTTACATCCGTCCGGAAGATTTCAGCGTGCCACTGTACGCTGAGATTGCGCGGATGCTGTATGAGCAGCAGGATCAACAGGGGAAATTAAACCCCGCCGGAATTTTAAGCCGTTTTGAAAACGCGGAGGAGCAGCGGGAGGCCGCAGCTGTATTCAACGCCCAGTTAAAGCAGGTGGAGACCAGAGAGGAGAATGAAAAAGCCCTGCAGGAGACCATTTACAAAATCCGGCAGGAAGCGTTGAACCGCAAAGGAAAGGAGCTTGCGCCCACGGACATGGCGGGCCTGCAGAAGCTCATACAGGAGCGGCGGGAGCTTCAGAAACTGCATATTTCACTGGATTAAGGATAAAATACTAACAAGTTATGGAAGGATGGAACAACATGGAAGAAAACGCAGCAAAGTTTGAGGAGAAATTAAAAGAGCTTCTGGTAATGGCGAAGAAGAAAAAGAATATTCTGGAGTACCAGGAGATCAGCGACTTCTTTGCGGAGTTTGATCTGGATCCGGATCATATGGAGAAAATCCTGGAGTATCTGGAGGCCAATAATATCGATGTGCTTCGGATTACCGGCGATGGGGACGAGCCCGACGACGCCCTGCTTCTGGCAGAGGATGACGACGACATGGACGTGGAGCAGTTAGACCTCTCCATTCCCGACGGCGTCAGCATCGAGGACCCGGTTCGTATGTATCTGAAGGAGATCGGCAAGGTTCCCCTTCTGAGCGCAGACGAGGAGATTGAACTGGCAAAGCGTATGGAAGAAGGCGACGAGGATGCGAAGAAGCGTCTGGCCGAGGCCAATCTTCGACTGGTAGTCAGCATAGCGAAGCGCTACGTGGGCCGCGGTATGCTCTTCCTGGATCTGATTCAGGAAGGAAACTTAGGACTCATCAAGGCGGTAGAGAAGTTCGATTACCGAAAAGGATATAAATTCAGTACCTATGCTACCTGGTGGATTCGTCAGGCTATCACAAGAGCCATTGCCGATCAGGCACGGACCATCCGTATTCCGGTGCATATGGTGGAGACCATCAACAAGCTGATCCGCGTGTCCCGTCAGCTGCTGCAGGAGCTGGGACGTGAACCTACTCCGGAGGAGATCGCGGCAGAGATGAAGCTGCCGGTGGAGCGTGTGCGTGAAATTCTGAAGATTTCCCAGGAGCCGGTTTCCTTGGAGACGCCTATCGGTGAGGAGGAGGACAGCCATCTGGGTGACTTTATCCCTGATGACG
>USDU01000045.1 GCA_900553635.1 uncultured Lachnospiraceae bacterium
ATGGTACAAAGATGTCTGTACCTAAGGGAGTCACGGTCAATGATCTGACGACAGAAAGCACAGACAAAAACGGCAGGACCATGAACCGTTATTATTACAATGGTCAATATGTTGGCTATGTGATGGAAGCAGATCCGACACCTGCACCAACAGAAGCACCTGTACAGGAAGAAGTAACCGAAGAAACTCCGGCAGGAGAACAGGCAGAAAACGCAGTATCAGAAATACAGAATGAAACAAAGGGATTTTCCAGGACAATGCAGCCCGTCTCCGGCACTGAGGCCGGGTTCAGATGGCCGCCCTCTGTCACACTGCCCGGCGCGTCCGGAATCCGAAACTCTACTTTTGCTCCCTCCGGCTCCCGCAGTTCCACATTGCCGCTCTCTGTATAGCTCTCTGTAAATTTCACCAGATAGCCCTCCCGCGGCAGCTTTTCTGTGATGGTGTAACACTTATCCACAGAGAGCCCCCGGATGGTATACCCGTTATCCACTCTGGTCATCCAGGTTTCCACAGGCTCTCCCTTCTCATCCGTAATCTCCAGGCAGGCGTCCGCCAGTTCGTTATGGGTCAGATCGTCCTGCAGGCGGATCGTGAGCTTCGTCGGGGCATTTTCCACAAAATCACTGAAATTCAGGTAATGAACGGAATCATCCTCCCTGTCCTTCGCCACGTCATAAAGAATCTCCTTCGTGCTGCTGTAGTAGCCGTCCGGCGCTTTCGTCTCCCGGATGCGGTAGAGACCGATGGGAACATCTGTCACAAAGCGCGCCAGCCCGTCCGCTCCGGACAGGGCCGTCTCCACCTCCGTTCCTTCCCGGTAAATCAGCTCACCAAAAATATTGCAGACGTCCTCTGCCGCGTATAGGGTAAAGGCGGCGCCGGATACCGGAATCCGTTCTTCTCCGTCCACACCGTATTTTTCTGCCAGCATGCCGATCCGGCGGGGAGCATCCGGATCTTTATCTGGATCCTTATCCGGATCTTCACCCGGTTTTTCGATCTCCTGTTTCGGATTCTCAAACCGTACGGAAATGATGTCTCCCAGATCCACCGTCTGCGTACACATTCCCGGATCCCGATAATAGCCAGCCGGAGCCTTCACCTCCACGACACGGTAGCTTCCCGCCGGAAGTCCGGTTACCTGCACCTTGCCATCCTGCCCGGTCCGCAGCACAAGCGCTGCCTCCGTACCATCCGGCAGCATGCGTTCTGCTTTCACCAGCTCGCCCTTTCCTTCCGGCACATCTATGGTAAAATATTGCATGGCTCCGGTTTTCTTCTGTTCCGCATACTGTTCCAGCACCAATGCGTCCTTTTCAAAAAGTACCCCCTCCTGGCCGTCCGGATAGCCGATTTGCTCCTTCGCCTGAAGCACATATTCCGCTCCCGGAAGTCCCATAATCTCATATATCGGGGTCTCAATCCGGTTGCCATTTTCATCGATTTCTTTTTCCGTCCCCACCGGAACCGGTCCCTCCTTCGTAATTTCCAGAACACCGGCTTCCGGCTTTAGGAACAGGCTCACCACCTGGAGCTTTCCCGTATCCAGTACGGTAAAGGCCACATCCCTTTTCCCGTTATTCGAAGCATACTGCTTGGACAGCTCCAGACTGTCTGTCTTGTCCGTTACATAGCCGTCCTTCAGCAGGAATCCTTCTTCATAGCCCGACGGAGTCACCAGTTCCCTTACCCGGTAGGTTTTTCCCCGCTCCAGCTTCCGGATAATCGGATTGTTTTTTGAAACAGTCGTGAATGTTTCTACAACGGACTCATTTTCATCCAAAAGCTGTAGAGTCGCGCCGGTCAGCTCGTTTTCCGTAAACCAGTCCATCAGGTTAATCTGTACGCGGATCGGGTCATTTTTCACCACGCCCTTCAGGCTGATGGTTTCCCGCTGATCCGCCCGGTAGGAAGCGTCCACGTTGACGCGCATGGAGCTGCCAGCGTATCCTGCCGGGGCATGAAGCTCTTTCACGTAATATCTGCCCAGTGGCAAATCTACGGCAAAGACCGCGCGTTCTACCTTTCCTTCCGCGTTCAGCGCCGTGGCCGCCTGACCCAGCAGGGTATCCTTTTTCACCAGGATTTTTCCCCGGTAATCAGCAATATTCTCCGCCGCGTATAGTCCAAATGCTGCTCCGGCCAGCACCCTCCCGGTCTCGGCGTCCTGTTTCTCTATGGCAAGCCGCACCTGCTGCCGGGGATTCTGATACATCGTATCCCGGTAAATGACCGGCACCTCCTGGCCCGCCCAGGTAATCTCAATACTGCGGGGCTTCGCGTTTTCCGTACTCAGGGCAAAACCTGCGCCCGCCTTCACCTGCGTCACCGTGTAGCTTCCAAGCGGAAGCCCCCACGGAATATCGGTTCCTTCCAGATCCTTCTGTCCGGTCCAGGTCTGGCCTTTTGCATCAGTCACAAGAGTCATGAGCAGTTCTCCGGCTTCGTATAGCTTCTCTTTGTTTGCTCCCTCCTGCGTATAGATATCCGCTGCCGCGCGGATTTCAAATTCCGCGCCCGCCACCGGCTGAGCCTCATAGGTAAACTGATATCCTGTTTCCGTCTTTTGTGCTCTTTTCAGCTGTTCCCCCTCCGCGTACACACTGATTTTACCCACTGCCGGGGTGTTTTTCTGGCGCACCTTCACTACGAAAGCCTTTGCTTCGCTGTCATAAACTGCCTCTCCCGAGGAAATGATGAATTTCACAGAGCCTTCCGGCATCGGCCTCCATTTTCCATCGGCCTCCGTTTCGTAAAAGGTTCCGTTTCCACTTTCGAAAATACTCTTTTTGGCAATGACGCCCTCATGCCCCTGCAGGATATATCCGTCTGGGGCGGACACTTCCTCCAGCTCATAGATACCGGCCGGAAGCGCTGTTGGCGTATCCACGTAGCAGGTTCCATCCTTCTTCACCTGCCGGGTCGTATACGGCTTTGTATAGGTTCCAAGCTGCGCGCCCTGGCTGTACTGCACTACCAGATCGCCATACTGCTCCTGATAGGCCTTCTTCTGGGCCGAGCTCCATTCCGTTGTGTAATAAGAGAACCATTTTCCCTCCGTATCATGGATCACATAGGACGCCCCCGGCTTTTGCACCGGCTTTCCCGTAACACTGTCGTATTTTTCTATCCGTACCAGGGCATTGACCGGACGGTCCTGAAGAATCACCAGATCCGAAAGCTTCCGTCCCCGTCCGTCTCCCTCGACCGTTCCGTCCCGATCGTCACCCGCTATCTGCACCACAAAGGGCCGGGTAGCAATCCGGTTCTTCGGAACTGTTGTCTCCACAATCAGATAACGGCCATAGGCCAGGGACGGCGTCGTCACCATACCGCGACTGTCGCTGAACAGCTCGCCTGTCAGATACTCGTTCGGGCTCTCTGCCTCATAGACATATCCCTCTCCATAGTCCAGTTTCTTAACCAGCTTTCCAGCCTTCACTTCCGCACTGTCCGCCTCCGCGAAGACCTGTGCCGGGCAAAAAGCGCGCACGGCACGGTAATCCAATGTCTGCCCGTCCCGAAAATCATCTATGACTGCCTGCACCACCTCCACGTCGGAAAGATCCGCATATCTTCCATCTGCGAATTCTGACAGGGCATAAATGGAAAATCCGGCTCCCTCCAGAGGATCCAACCGGTCGGTTCGATCCGTTCCTGCCACCTTGTAGAAGGTCAGCCGCTGCTTTTTCACCTGCTCATAGACTTTGAAATCCCTGATTTCCACCTCCGGTACTTCCTCGCCCTGCCACTCCAGGGTAAATTCCGCTTTCTCCGGATTGACCAGGTAGCCCTCGCCTGCTTCCTGCTCCTGCAGATAATAGCAGCCAAGCTCCAAATTTTCGATGCAGATCTGACAGCCCGTCCCAATCTCTATCGTGTCCCTTCCGGACGGATCCTGCCGATAGTACCGCACACCGTCCCGGCTTCCGGTAAAGCGCAGTCGAATCTCCTCATCCTTTCGGTACAGAGCACCTGTGGCGCCGTCCTGATGGATCAAATCCGCCGCTGCGAACAGCTTGTAGGCTGCACCGGTCAGACTGGCTTCGCCCTGGGAAACGCGCTCCTTTCCCTCCGCGTCATTTTTCGTAAACCGGATTTTTCCCCTGACCCGTTGATTTTCAAAGGTTCCGCTGTCCCCATTGGTCAGCGAAATCGTCTCTCGGTTTCTCGCCGCATCCGGCGAAATCACCAGGTCATAGACATTTTTTTCTTTCTCCCCCTTCCAGTCTCCGTAATAGCCTTCCGGCGCCTGCGTCTCGATAACCCGGAATTTACCCTGATTATCCGGCGCGTAGTACAGCCAGGCCGGGCTTATGTATATCCCTTTCTGGTTTTCCGTAAGCTTCATGCCTTCCGAACCACCGTTCAACGTCCCTGTCTCGTAAGTCTGGCCTGTTCCTTCTGTGGTTCCCTTATAGGGCAGATATTTTCCGGCTCGCCGGCTCCACATAAAGACAGAAAACTCCGCGCCGCTCAAGGGATTGCCGGTCTCGCTGTCGGTCTTTTCCACCTGAACCTTTACCTTGAAGGGTTCATTGTACAACTGGGTATCTGTCACGTCTCCACCGGTCACCAGACTCTCCAGCTGCGTATAATAGCCTGGCGTCTGTTCCGTCACCTGATAGGAAATGAGTCTGCCTCTTTCGTCATATTTGATAAGCGGCTTCTCGCTTCCATCCGGCATGACGCGTCGATTAAAGCTGTAACGCCAGCCCCGGCTTCCGTTAGTTCGTGTATTATTGACCTGCGTAGCCGTGGTCTGTCCCGGGAGTGTCCGCATCAGGCGTACAACCAGACTGTCTGCCCGGGAACCTGAAACAGTCCAGTTCTTCTTCCCCTGAAACTGCAAGGTTCCATACTTCAGCGTTGGTGTGACCACGCCTGCCTTTCGCGTCTGCTGATGATACATACCGCCTTCAATGGCGTAATCCAGCACTGCGCCTGCCTTCACCGGATCTGCCGAAATCTCCGGCTGTCCTGCGCCTGTCTCATCCCTGTTGGTGGGATAGACAGCATCCGCCAGAAGATAACGGTACTTCTCCTTCAAACGCAGCTTCACGGTGCAGCGATAGGTCGTTCCCGCTTCATCCGGCACTTTCCAGATAAGCTTTCCAGTGGCCCGGTTAAGGGATGCCTGTCCGCCGTCAGCGCTCAGAATTTCCACCGGTTCCCAATATTTCGTCTCAATCTGATCCGTCAGCGTCTTACGAACTGCCTTAACCTCTGACGCTTTTTTCTCAATATTTAAAAGTGTCTGGGCAAATGCGGAACCATTTCCTCCGTCAAAGGATAGGGTCTGCCAGAAATTGGCTGCATGATCGGCGCTTCCCGCTATTTCCTGCAGGAGTTTCGCACCTGACGCGTCTGCGGTCATGCCTATCGCCAGCGTAAACAGCTCCGTATTGGGCAGACTGCGAATCTGTGCCGCCTTCGCCCTCACATTTGCCAAATCCGTTTCACACTCGCCGTCCGAGATAAATATGACCTTGGTGTATACATTTTTCCGACGGCTGTCCGTGGCGTTTCGTGTTGTGATAATATCATACGCTTCCTGAAGGGACGAAAGATAATAGGTTCCGGAATAATTCTTCACCTCGCTGACCGCCCGCTTCACCTGCTCGTAATTGTCCGTCAACGGCGTATAATTATACAGTCCTTTATCCCGCTTATCGCCTGTGATTTTACTGTATTCATCCGCAAAACTCCAGAACGCCACCCGGGAACGCAGTCCGTCTCCGGTCACTTTCGCATTCTGGGCCGCAATCATATCCACCAGCTCCTGGATTCCCTTTTTTGCCATGGAAAGCCGATCATAGCAGCCATTTTCCAGTGTCGGCATGATTTTGGTTCCATTCTGGTTGTAATGGCGCTCCCAGAAATCAAAGCTGCCCGGCAGATTATAAAACCACACATTTTTTTTGTAATCATACCCTGTAAAGTAATCTATCATGTGCAAATAAATACCACCCTTGTAATAATAATGGGCGGGATTGATGCATGGAGAATGATAACCCATGTAATTATACGCGCTTCCGTCTTCATGATTGTAATCGCTCAGCGCCATGGTTCTCGTTCTGTCCAGAATGATAATATAATCGGTGGGAATATTAGAATAATCTGAAGTATCTTTTTCTGTGATCGTCAGTTCCGCGTAACCATCCTCGATATTGGTCCAGCGGGCAGACTTTTCAAGTTCAATATCCGGCTCATTGTCTTTCCTTGTATGGGACTGATTTCCCTGGAAATCTCCGGGAATGCTGCTGTCTTCCCCGGACAGCTCCCCCTGCTCCTGACTTTCCAGTTCATAAATACGAACTTCCACGTCCGCATCCGGCATTTCAAAGGTCAGGATATCTTCTTCCTCTCCGGCCTCCAGTTCGACATCCTCACAGGTGATTTCAGCTGCCCAGATATTCATTCCCGTGTTGGTCACACGGATCTTTACCTTGGTTCCTTCGTAAAGCTCGTCGCTGTCCGCCTCTGCCGACAGCGTTTCGGAAGGATTGCCGTTCGGATCCTCACAACGGATCCGAAGTGTCCGGAGTCCTTTTTCAGACTCTCCGGGCTCCTCCGGTTCCTCCTGCTCTGTCGTTTCCGATACCCCGCTGTTTTCCGGCTGTTTGACGCTCTCTGCCGGATCTTCTGTATCCAAATCCGGCTCTTCTGTATCTGTCGCTTCTTCTGTCGGTTCTTCCAGCCGAACGGTCACTTCCGTCTCCCCGGCCTTTCCGGGACTCTCTGATACATCCGGTGTCTCCGACATTTCTGCCGCATAGCTTATGCTTCCTCCTCCAATCAGAGGACCCAAAGAAGACACTGACAGCGTCAATGCCAGCATCAGTGTCAGCAGTCGCTTCCCGGACCACTTTTTCCATTTCATTCCATGATCTGTCCTTTCTTTCTTTTCGTATCATCCTCCTTCGTAAGTAACCGTCGTCCAGCGTTCTCCGTTCTTCTACACCTGACTACCTGCCTTTCCTGCCGCTTTGTCTGCATGTTTTCTTCTTCGTGGAATCGTGAGGAGATGCTCCTCTGTGAATCAGTAAGAATCTCTGATACACGAAGAATACCAGATTCTGGAAAATAAGTCAAGTATCTAAATCATTTTTCTCTCTTTTGCCTCTGCGATAGCCGCTGTTTTATTTTTCACGCCTAATTTCCTGTAAGTTTCCCGGCTGTGGTATTTCACTGTAGCTTCTGACAGCTTCATTTTTTCCGCAATGGCCGCTGAGGAAAGCCCCTCGGACTGATATTTCAAAATTTTTACCGCATTTTCACTCAGAATAATTTCATCTTCCTGTCTGCCGCCAAGATACCGCGGATAAAATTCCTTCATCTGTCCGCATTCTTCCAGCACCTGCTTACGGAATGAGCGATCCTTCCAAGTCGGTTCTCCTTCTTCAAGCATCGAAAGCAGAACGCTCCCTTCCCTGCTCAACAGTCTCACAAAATGATAGCTTTCTGCCTGACTGACGCATGCCTGCAGATTCTCCCGCCATTCCTCCTGTCCGGTTCGGTACTGCACCACTGCCAGAAGAAGATGCAGCTCCATCAGAATGTAGGTCCGATTCATGGTTTCCGCGTAATAAAGCAGCTGCTGCAACAGACAATACGCTTCTTCATAACGCTTCTGTTGAATATACACGCGTGTCTTGGTCAGATAACGAAAACGTTCCAGGATACTGAATTCCAGCGTCTCGTCAGGCGCCTGCTCCATCCAGGACGCCCCGTCATTTCCCTGATAAAGGGAAATCCGGCATAGAAAGGCATCGATATTTGTCAGTAAATTCGGCGCTTCCTTTTCCGCGCGCGTCCGAAAGCCTGCAAGGGATGCCGCTGCCCCTTCCGCATTATTTTTCAGCACCGACAACCAGGCCAGTGTCCCAATGCCCACGAATACCTGATCCAGTTTTCCGCCGCTTTCGGCCTCCATTTTTCCTTTTTCCGCCTGAGAATATATCTCAAAGGTGTCCTCGCCTTTTTCCAGAAAACTCTCTGCCAGTATCAGTGACACTAAGCCTTTCCCATATTTTCCCAGAATAAATTCAACAGGCTTTCCGATACTCACCACCATTTCCCGTTCTTTTCTGCTCCATTCGCAGAAATCCTTCCCGCCATTCATCATGGAAGGCAGATTACTGGTCACAGACAGATCCGGGAGCGTACTTCTCCACTCACGCAGAAACAGATCCGCATTTTTAATTAAATCAATCATATCCATGCTTCCCCGATGGGGCAGCGCAATTTTCAGATATATCAGCCGGCTTCTGGCTTCCCTTCGCTGGCCGCCTGTGTGCGTATCTGCATACTGCTCCAATGCCTGATACCATCGCTCGCTCTCCTCGATGTTCATAAGCATGGAGTGCAACAGACTCATCCCCGCCATCAGCGCAGGACTCTCCTCTATGATTTGTTCCGGCAGTTCCAGATAATAGCGGCGCAGTTCATAATACCACCCGCTGGACGGATTTTTATTTGCATTGGAAATCAGAAGTCGCGAAATGCTCTCCATATCCCGGCACTCCTCATACATGGACAGCGCTTCCGGTATCTGATTCTCCAATTCATAGTATAATCCGGCAGTATAATAAAGCCGGCGGATTTGTTCCAGCGTTTTCTTTCTGCCCAGTCTCTGACGCATGGATTTCCGCATGGGCCAGCGGCATTTCCAGACACCGTCCACTCCGGCTGTCTCAAAGAAATTGCCGGTTTCTTCTGCCTTGGCGATCACTTTCTCCACATCGCTTCGACCGGTCAGCATAGCCGCCAACCTGATTGTAAAGGTCTCCACGATGCAGATGTTCATAAAGAATTCCTGTAGCTCCACATCCCATTGCTCATATACATGGCTTTCCAGATAATCCCATTCACGTTTCTGGGTACGTTCCAGATCGCCCTTTTCCATGGCAAAGAAAAGCAACGAAAGCGGATTGCCGCCGCCCATTCTCCATGCCCTCTCATGGAGCTCGTCCGGAAGACAGATCCCGTACTGCTCCAGGTATGCACGCTGTTCTTCAATGGAAAAGAGAAAATCGGATTCTTCTATTTCCACAAAGATGTATTTGGTACGCAGGGTGAGCAGCCAACGGGGGAAGGGACAGCGCGCAATCAGAATCAGCCAGACATCTTCCCGTCCCAACAATTCCTGAATCACCTTATAATAGGCCTCCCGTTCTTCCACGCCTGTCACACTCTGCAGGTCGTCAATAACGACCGTATGCTCCACGCCCTGCTCCCGGACCGCGATCTGACTGGCTTCCGTCTCTGCCGCACTGTAGTAAATGCATCGCTTCATATTCAGATTATGGATAATCAGTGATGTCTTTCCCACTCCGGTTACGCCATACAGATACAACGGCGTCCGAAACCGCCGGCCCGACCGAAGCTTCCGCACCGCTTTCTCCGGGCAGATGTATTTATCATCGGTGGTTTTGGTGTTCTTTGACATGGCAGATTCCTCCTTTCCCGCTATGATAGTATTATAACAGATGCCGCAGGCAGAGGACACTATTCGAAAGGATAGTTTTATATTTCGGGAAGACTTTGTTTTATGCAGAGGGCTCCCCACCCCACCTGCGGATTCGGATACTCCGAAAAGGCCGACAGGGACCGGGTGCCTTTCTTTAGGTAGGCAATGGCCTTTTCACCGTATAGGTAGGGGTCGTAGCCGTCTGTGATGCCCCACTCCATCAGAAGGGCGGACGCACCGGTGACGAAGGGGGTGGCGAAGGATGTGCCGGTGGCTTCGGCGTAGGTGCCACCGAGGGCGGTGGTGAGAACACGGACGCCCGGGGCAACGAGAATCGGTTTCTCACGAAGATCACGGGTGTTACCACGGCCGGAGAAATCGGCGTAAGTAAGGGTGCGGCTGTCATAAGCGCCGACGGCTGCGACACGGCGGGCGGTGGATGGAATCGTGAGGGTAGTGTCTGCAGATGGGTGTAAGAACCGGGTACCGCCGTTCAGGGCGACAGCGCTGGGGAGCCACAGGTGATAGCGGCCATCGCGAATCTCGCCGGCGGACAGTTCAAGTGTCCAGATGCCAGTGTCCACGTAATCGCTCCGGGGCAGCAATTCCAGATAAATCTCCTGGGACTGGCTGTAGGGCGAAGGTTCCCCGTAATACAGCAGAATCTCTGTCTCCTCCAGCAGAAAGCGCTGAGTCCCCAGAACCTTCTGGATTGGTCCGGCTCTTCTCCCGCCCGGACTTATCAGTGTGATATCAACTTCATCCAGATAGGATTTCCAGATCTGGATATTAAAAGCGGTTTCGTATTCGCCCACAGCCAGCTCTATCATCTCCGACGTCTGTCGCCGCAGAACACCCGCAGTGTGCCCGGCTGCATACCCTTCATTTCCCGTACCGATACATATAACAGATTTCCAGACATTGGCGATGTCCGCAATATAGGTTTCCAGAAGGGATGTGCCGTCATGAGCTCCATAGGTATTGCCGATACTGATATTCACTGCCACGGGCAGGCGAAGCTCCAGTGCCTTTCGAATGCAGTAATCCAGCCCCTGCATCAGCTCCGTGGTCCTGGGGAAGCCGTCCTCCCGGGGCGTTCCCAGCTTCACGGCCAGGATCGGACTGCGGCTTGCGATTCCCCGGTAGCGTCCGCCGCTGGCCCGGCCATTGCCCGCCGCAATGCCGAGAACCTTGGTGCCATGGCCGCTTATGTCCCGGCTCGGCACCAGGGCGTAACGCTGCGCCTCCGTCTCTGCCGTCAACGCTTCGTCGATCTCCTGCGCCGTATATTCCGTACCGATACGGTAGCCCTCCGGCGGTCTGCCTGGTATCGTCTGATCCCACAGCGCCACAATCCGCGTTGTACCATCCTCATTTCGAAAATCCGGGTGGGCGTAATCCACCCCCGAATCCAGCAGCGCCACCAGCACGCCCTCCCCGTACAGGCCATACTGCCCGCTTTGCACCGCTGTAATGCAGGAAGCTGTCTTTCCCTGATTTACAGAGAAAAACAGCCTCTTTGGTTTTTCGATATATTCTATTTCCGGAACGCCTACCAGAAGCTCCACCAGATTTTCCGGCACAAGCAGCACTGCATATTCATTCAGAAGCTCCGTCACCGTAATGCCAGCCTGCTGAAGCTCATCCAGCGACCCGGAATATTTCACAATCAGCTCCCAGGTTTTTTCCGCACTGTCGAAGCCTACATCCAGATTTTCAGAGCGGGCGCGCTCCTGTGGGGTGGCATCCAGGGCCAGGTTCAGTACATTTTCTATGGTGGGATTGTTCATTAAATCACCACATTTTCTATTTCTTATTCACAGATTATGCACGATCTATACCTGGCTCCCTATTTTGCCATCTATTATTTTAGAAAAAAATATCTTATGCTTTTCTAATTCCATCAAAAGTCAGAGCAGCAGATATAAAAGCCTCTCACTCCTGCTGCCGCAGCACCTCCAGCGCCATCTTAAGCTCCGGCACGCTCACCTGCCCCGGCGCGGAAGCTACGCCTGCACTTCCGAAGGTCATAACAGAGCCGAAGACTTCTCCTGCCAGACGGCTCACCGCTCCTTTTGCTCCCATGGACATGGTGACAACGGGCTGCTTTGCATACTGCTCCTTCATTTCCCAAGTGGCAGACAAAAGAGTCAGTACGTCGCCTGCGTCCCGGGGCATCGCAGCCAGCTTCAGCAGATCCGCGCCGCAGTCCTGCATCCGGGTCAGCCGCTCGATAATTTCCTCTTTTGCAGGCGTCTTTTCGAAATCATGGCTGGACGCAATGACTCTGATCCCTTTTTTTCTGGCCTCCTCACAGATATCCCGGAGCAGCGCCTCTCCCCGGAACAGTTCCACGTCAATCAGATCCGCCTGCCCGGACGCCAGCACAGTCCGCAGAAATTCCGCATAAGCTTCAGCGCCGATACTCTGCTCACCGCCTTCTTCCTTTGTGCGGAAAGTCACAAGAAGCGGAAGTTCACCCAGCTCTCCGCGCAGCCGCTCCAACATTTCTTCCAGTTTTTTCCTGTCGAATACCTCTTCATACCAGTCGGCGCGCCACTCCGCCAGATCCGGCTTCGCCGCTTTCAGCTCTGCCGTCCGCAGCGCAATCTCCTCTCTGGTGCGGCCCGTTATCGGAACGCAGATCTTCGGCCTTCCTTCTCCAAAAACAATCTTTCTTATTTTCACTTGATTCATCTATTTTTCTCCTGATTTCGTTTGCTTTTTGCACCATTTTACCATATAATAGAAGTATTGGACAGCGGATTTCTCAGAAATCTGTCTGTAATCTGAATTTTATAGGAAATGAGGTATTGGGAAATGGAAGAAAAAACAACAATGGACGATTTCAAGGAAGAGCTGGAGGCTTCCTTCCAGGATACACAGGAGAATGATGCGGCTGACATCACAGATCCGGCGTGGCAGACTCTGGTACAGTATCTGGAGGACAAGACCGTTCTCACCGTAAAAATCGGCGGCATTGTCAAGTCCGGCGTAGTCGCTTACGTAGAAGGAATCCGCGGCTTTATCCCGGCTTCCAAGCTTTCTCTTGGCTATGTGGAGAACCTGGAGGACTGGCTGAATAAGAAGATCCAGGTACAGGTTATCACCGCAGATCCGGAGAACCAGAAGCTGGTTCTCTCCGCAAGAGAGCTGCTTCGCGAGAAGGCTGCCGAGGAGCGTCGGTCAAAGCTGGCCAGCGTACAGGTCGGTCTGGTAACGGAAGGAAAGGTCGAGAGCATCCAGCCCTACGGCGCATTCATCGATCTGGGCGACGGTCTCTCCGGACTGGTTCACGTATCCCAGATTTCTGAGAAGCGCATCAAGAGCCCGGATGTGGTGCTGAAGGTCGGCGACACCGTAAAGGTAAAGGTTATCGCTATCAAGGACGGCAAGCTGTCCCTGAGCATGAAGGCGCTGAACGAAACCGCTGCGGAAGATCTTCCGGAAGAAAAAATCGAAATCCCGAAGGCGGAGGAGCTGACCACCACCCTGGGAGACCTTTTCAAGAATATTAAGCTGTAAAAAACAGAAGTAAAAAGCGAAGGCATTTTGGATGCCTTCGCTTTTTGCTTCTATTTGATTCTGGATATTCGGTATCAGGAAATAGAGACCTGACCGGTGAAGGTCATAATGCCGAACCACAGCAGGAACACAGCAAAAACGAAGAAAAGGAATCCGCCGAAAACGGGCTTTCGAGGTCTGTCCTCCGTAATGCGGTCGGGCTGCTTGGGGTCATAATATCCCACCACCTGCCGCCCCAGCTCCCGCTTGCCGGACAACGTCTGACGGCTTGCGTAGCGGTAGGTCCTGCCATTTACAGTGTACTCATAGGTTGGAAGATAGACCGTCTCCCGACGCAGCCGATCACTGCCGTCCTCCTGGTGCTCCCACCTTTCATCGACCGATTCCTCGATCCATACCACCTTCATCATCGTGGTGCCCGTGTACCGCCGCACGTCATCCTTGTATCCCTTCCATGCGCCTTTCCGCTGGCGGACCCCGAGCCATGCCACCAGTACAGCCCCGAGAACAAAGCCGGTTCCCGCTGTAATATATCGCGTATATTCCACGGGCCATGCCACAAGCACTACCGCAAGAATGAAACCAATCACGATTACTTTCATATTCTTCATACGTCCTCCTTCCTGCCGCCATGGGCGGGGCTTCCTTTTTACGACACCGGCGGTTGGTTCCGCACGGCATCCACAAACAAAATAGTCAGTCCGATATAAGCGGCACATACCACTGCCAGCAGGACGCAGAGCATAACGCAGACGATTTGAACCGGTTTCCGCAAGTAACGGTGTGAGAGAACACTCCCCAACATCGATAGCAACAGCAACATAACAGCGAGCCAAAAAGGCATATGCCCCACCTCCCTTATACGCCGCGGAATACGTCGATCAAATCTGTGAACCAGCGCAGTTCACAGGCAAAGCGCCGGCGCAGCTGATCCGGCATCTCCCGACCCTTGCCGATATCAAAAAAACCGCGACCGCTGTGGACGGCAAGATACAGCCTGCCATCCGGATTGAGATTCACGGCAAATTTACCGAAGGAGGCATCTGCCAGTGCCAGGATCTGCTCGATGCAGCCGGGATTCAGGATGCAAAGGGCCGCCTGCGCATCGCCGCTGCTCAGATTAAATCGTTTATCAAACATCTCATTGCCTGTCTTGATCGTTCGGGCGTTGAACAGCTTATCCATTTTGTCCCGCGGCCAGATGGTCAGCCATGTAGGAAATTCCCGGTTCAACTCACTTAGCATCCACTGACCGGTAT
>USDU01000046.1 GCA_900553635.1 uncultured Lachnospiraceae bacterium
AGACAGCCATTATACCGCCTGTGTAAACCGTGATCCGGATTTTAATCTGTATGCGGCTCTGCGTAAGGCCATCAGCAATATCCATGCAGAACTGACCGACTTTGAACATGTCGTGGAAAGAGAGGAGACAACAGAGGAAATCATTCCCGCAGACCCAGAGGTAAAAAATTATACCTTTACCTTTCTGGATGGAAAGCTGTACTACCGGGAAAATTCCCAGATGTATCTGCGGGAGGCGTCCGGGCGGGAAAAAGAGCGAATCCAGGGGCTTGACGCGATCCGGAATCAGGTACGCAGCCTGATCCGTCTGGAGCTTGGAGGATGCACAGAGGCAGAGCTGAAGCCGGAGCTGGAAAAGCTAAATCAGATATATGATGCGTATGTGGAAACATATGGGTATCTGACGGGCACAGAGAATGGCCGTGTCTTCCGGGATGACGCGGATTATCCGCTCTTGTGTTCGCTGGAATGTGTGGAAGAAAACGGGGCTGTCAAAAAGGCGGATATCTTTTACAAGCAGACCATCAAGCCGGATGTGCGGGCAGAGCATGTGGATACGGCCACCGAAGCCTTGTATCTCTCTATGAATGAGCGAGGCTGCGTGGATCTGGAATTTATGTACCAGCTTTATCAGCCGGATCTCATAAAGTATCAGAAGGAGGTGGCTGAGGTCACCGGCCAGCAGCCGGAAGAGATTGCGTTTACGGAGGCGGAGAAGAAAGAGCTGTCCCTTAGTGCCATTGCAGAGGAACTAAAAGGCATTATTTATCTGAACCCGGAACGTTATCACGCGCAGAGCCCGTGGGACGGCTGGGAGATGGCCGGGGAATATCTGTCAGGCAATGTCCGGAATAAGCTGAAAATCGCCCGGGAGGCAGCAAAGAAGAATCCGGAGCAGTTCCAGGCTAATGTGGAGGCCCTTGAGCTGGTGCAGCCGGAATATATCTCGGCAGCGGATATCAACGTGCGGCTCGGTACGACGTGGATCGATATAGAAGACTATGAGGATTTTCTGTATGAGCTTCTGGACACCCCGTATCGGTACCAGAGAGGAAACTGGGATGGAAGATATGAGATCCGGATCGAGCTGAACCGCTACAATATGGAGTACCACATCCTGAATAAATCCATGCACAACTCCGGCGTGTTGGTGAAAAAGAATTACGGTACTGAGCGGATGGACGCCTATTCTATCGTAGAAGCGACGTTAAATCTGCGGACAGTCGTGGTCAATGACCGGGAAGAACTGGGCGGAGGAAAGTACCGGTATGTGGTAAATAAGGTGGAAACCATGCTTGCCCGGGAAAAGCAGAACCAGATCCAGGAGGCATTCCGGGAGTGGATTTTCCGGGACCCGGAGCGTCGGCAGAAATACGAACGGTATTATAACGAAACCTTTAACTGTATCCGTCTAAGGGAATACGATGGTTCATTCCTGCAATTTCCGGGCATGAACCCGGAGATCGAGCTGCTCCCACACCAGAAAAACGCGGTAGCACGTATTCTTTTCGGAGGAAATACCCTGCTTGCCCATTGTGTGGGGGCAGGGAAGACATTTGAAATGGTAGCGGCCTGCAAGGAGCAGAAACGGCTTGGAATCGCCCATAAAACCGCCATGGTAGTACCCAAAAGCGTCATTATGCAGACAGCCAGTGAGTTCCTGCGCCTGTATCCGTCGGCCAATATCCTGATTGCCACGGAACGGGATTTTGAGAAAAGCAGACGCCAGCAGTTCATCAGCAGAATCGCGACCGGGGACTATGACTGTATCATCATGTCCCATTCGCAGTTCGAGAAAATCCAGATTTCGCCGGAGCGCAGGGAACAGCTGCTCAGTGATAAGGTGGAAGAGCTCCAGGAGGCTATCGGAGAGGAGAAGATGAAAAATGGGGAACGCTGGACGATTAAGCAGATGGAAGCGCAGAAGAAGCGGCTGGAAACACAGTTGTCCATGCTTGCGGACGAGCGGCGGAAGGATGATCTGGTCTACTTTGAAGAACTGGGCATTGACAGTATTATGGTTGATGAAGCGCATTTCTATAAAAATATGGCCATCTTTTCCAAAATGAGCAGGGTGTCCGGTATCACAGCAAATGGCGCAAAAAAATGTACGGACATGGAGTTGAAGTGCCAGTACCTGACAGAGCTGAATGGCTCCCGGGGAATCGTGTTTGCCACCGGAACGCCGATTAGTAACACCATGTGCGAGATGTATGTGATGCAGACTTACCTGCAAAAAGAGACGTTGGAGCAGATGGGGCTAAGCCATTTTGATTCCTGGGCCGCCAATTTCGGAGAGGTGACCACGGCGCTGGAACTGACCGTGGAAGGAAGCGGCTTCCGGTTTAAAAGCCGCTTTAACCGTTTCGTGAATCTGCCGGAGCTTATGAGCATGTTCCGGGAGGTGGCGGACGTGCAGACAGCGGAGATGTTAAACTTAAATATACCGAAGCTGCGGGGCGGAAAAGCCATTATCGTGGAAACGGAGCCGGATTTCTATGTAAAAGATCTCATGCAGGAAATGGTGGAACGGGCAGATCGCATCCGAAATGGGGCAGTGTCACCGAACGAGGACAATTTCCTGAAAATCACCCATGAGGCAAGACTACTGGGAACGGACGCACGTCTGCTGCGTGCAGATGCGCCCAACAATCCGGATGGAAAACTGAATAAGGTAGTAGAAAATGTATTTTATGAATATAAGAAAGCAGAAGCTGATGGCCGGATAGGCTGCCAGCTTATTTTTTCGGATATTGGTACGCCGGGAGGCAAGGAGTTCGATGTCTACCATTATATCAAGGACGAGCTGATGGAACAGGGAATCCCGGAGGAAGAGATTGCGTTTATCCATGACGCCAAGACAGATAAGCAGCGTGCGGCATTGTTCCGGGAGATGCGCAGCGGCAAGCGGCGTATCCTGATTGGCTCTACGGAAAAATGCGGAGTCGGCGTCAATGTACAGCGCCATATCGTAGCCATTCACCATGTGGATTGTCCGTGGAGGCCCGATGAGATTGAACAGCGGGACGGCAGGGGGCTGCGCCAGGGCAACGAGAATAAAGAAGTGGCGGTCTATCGGTATGTAACGAAGGAGACCTTTGACGCATATAACTGGTCCCTGATTGAGAATAAGCAGCGCTTTATCAGCCAGGTCATGACCAATCAGGCAGTGGGCAGAACCTGTGAGGATATCGACGAAAAAGTTCTGTCCTACGCGGAGATCAAGGCCATTGCCACCGGCAACCCCCTGATCCGTGAAAAAATGGAAGTGGACAACGAGGTACAGAAGCTCCGTGTACTGAAGGCGGCATATCAAAACCAGCAGTATACCATGCAGGATCAGCTTCTGGTGCGGGGACCGAAGGAGTTGAAAAAGCTGGAAGAGAAGATAAAGGCAGCCACAGAGGATGAGGCTACGGTCCTGAAAACAGAAGGTACAGAGTTCCGGATCCTTATCCGGGGCGAATACTACAAGGAAAGGGAAGAGGCAGGAAAGGCGTTGCTTGACGCGGCAGCCCTTAGTGATGATGGGGAAAAAATAGGCGAGTATCGTGGATTTTCACTGCTTTTGGAAAAAGGAGCCGGAGATGAAAAAGAGGTGATACTGAAAGGCGCAGCTATCTATCGAACAGAGTTATCCAAAAGCGCCGTTGGAAATATCAGCAGGCTGGACAATCGAATAAAGGAAATGAGTCTCATTAAGACCCGATATCTGGAAGAGAAGACAGAGTGCGAAAGGGAGATGGAGAAAAGCCGGGAGCTTTATGGGAAGCCTTTTCCACAAGAAGATGCATATCGGGCGGCAGTAAAGCGGCAGGAAGAACTGAATAGCCTGCTGGATCTGGAAAACAGAAAAGAAGAAACAGAAGTCATAACAGAAGACAAGGAGTACGAGAACGTACAGAAAGAGAGGACCATATGAATTATACAGTACAGGTAAATGAGGTAAGAACAACGAATCCGGAGAGTGCAGTCAGGGCTTACGCAAGCGTGACCTTTGAAGGAGCTTTTAAGGTATGTAATATCGCGATTTTGGAAAATCGCGCGACCGGGGAACCTTTTATCAATATGCCAAATTACAAGACCCGCCGGGTTGATGAAAAGAATCAGCCCCAGTATCAGGATATCTGCTATCCGGTGACCAAGGAGTTCCGGGAGCAGCTCTACGGTGATATCCTGGCGGAGTACCGAAACCAGACAAAGACGAAGCCGGGACAGGGAAGGGAGCAGGAACGGAAGAATAACTACAACAGAGCGAATACCTCCGGAGGCCGTGGATGCCGTTAAAGCTCGGCAGCCTGTTTGATGGGATCGGGGTCTTTCCGCTGGCGGCGGTGAACTGTGGTATTACACCGGCGTGGGCCAGTGAGATTGAGAAAGCCCCGGTGTCCATCACCAGACGACATTTTCCGGAGATGGAGCATCTGGGGGATATCATGAAACTAAACGGTGCGGAATTGGAGCCGGTGGATATCCTCACCTTCGGTTCTCCCTGTCAGAACCTGTCTACGGCAGGGGACAGGGAGGGACTGGCTGGGAAAAAGTCAGGCCTGTTTTACGAGGCCATTCGTATTATCAGAGAAATGAGGGATGCAACCAATGGCATATATCCAGCTTTCGCTGTTTGGGAGAACGTCATGGGAGCTTTTTCATCGGGAGACCGGATGGATTTTAGAGCCGTGCTGGAAGCGTTCGCAGGCTGCCCGGTTCCAATGCCTCCTTCTGAACACTGGGCCAGCGCCGGTATGGTGCGAGGGGGCGAAAGTGATATCAGTTGGCGGCTCCTGGACGCCCAGTATTGGGGAAGCCCCCGGCTCCAGCAACGAAGAAAACGGATATTCCTTGTGGCGGATTTTAGAGGAAAGCGTAGCGCCCAGGTATTATTTAAGTGCCGCCCAGTGCTCCCGGATTCTAAGGTATGCGGCCAGTCTGGGCTGCCGTCCGCCGGAGAAAGTGGAATATTTTCTGAAAAAGCAGGGCGGCGCATACCCGTCATTCTTCCCATGCAGGAGCGGCAAATGCGTGGAGCGGTCAAAGAAAAAGACGAAGCCAAGTTCCTTGCCAGCTTTGGACGGCCAGATGAGCCTTTTCCCACACTACTTGCCAGCAGCGCAAACAGCTTCAGCTTCTGGTATGAAGGAGAGGACTGGAGAAAAGAGGGAGGTATCCGATACCTGACGCCGCTGGAATACGAGCGCCTGCAGGGCCTGCCAGATCACTGGACAGCCTATGGATGCGAAGGAGAGCGGATCAGCGACAGCGCCCGGTATCGGGCCCTGGGTAATTCCATTGCTCTGCCCTGCGCGGAATATGTGATGGCGGGGATTGTGGAGGTTTGCAATATAAAATAATCCAGATAGCGGAATATTTCAATCAATTTCCGGAAAAACTGTTTACAAACGCACTCATTGAGTGTACTATGAAGATGAGGTGATTGATATGGATATTCGTGGAATGAGAATGCGTCTGGGAGATACCCAGAGCGAGTTTGCGGCGCGATATCATATCCCGCGTCGTACGATTCAGAATTGGGAAACTGGGGCACGTAAGCCACCAGAATATATTATAAGTCTGTTAGAATATCGTATACAGGAAGATTTGATTAACAGGAAGACAACAGAACTTCCGAAGTACGATCCGCAAAAGCGGGATCTCCCCAGAAGAAGCGATTTTGTAGGAGCGATATCCTGGCTCAAGGCGGTTCGGGAGTGTATTGGGGAGCCTGTGGTATTCGCACTAGATGAAGCTCTGATGTGTCAGGGAAAGTTCGGAGGACGTAGTGACGAGTACCTTGTCTGGGTGTATGGAAATGATTCTGTTACCCGTTTCAATGGTGTAGTTGTACTTGGAAATCGAATCAGCCCATATTATGTGAATAACAGAAATGGTCTCGATTTTACAAATTTCAATAGAACGCTATCTGACGCACTGGCTAATGAGTCGATTCTGGATATGCAGGGAATTACAGAGGCGGTAAGTCGATACTATTATTCCAATGGAGACAGTTTCGATGGAATCTATGTGGCGCCGGAATATCAGGAACAGTTTGAACGATTGGCGGATGAAGCCATAGATTATTACGAAAGTTGAGGGATGTGCCTTGAATATAACGGCGGAAGAAAAATTAATGTATAGCGTTATGAAAGCGATATACGACAGTGGCATACCAATAAGCTTTAAAGGCTCCATGGTTATGAAAGCATATCTGATGGAAGCAGGATATACGGAGGAGACGCGGCATACGGTAGACATTGATGCGAATTGGTATTCAGACACTGCCCCCACAAAAGAGCAGATGGTTGAATCATTGCAAAAAGCGATTCAGAAGAGTGGTATTGATTTAAAAGTGGATCTTTATCGAATGTATGGGGAAGGACGTTCGGCTGGATTTGAATTATCGGACGTGGATACAGGTGAGCAGCTTTTTACTATGGACATTGATGTAAATCGCCCGGCAATACAGACAAAGGTTTACGAAGTGGCTGGAGTTCAATTTCGTGGTGTCGTACCGACGCAAATGATAGCAGATAAACTTTCAGCCATATCTACCAACAAGGTGTTCCGCAGAATCAAGGATGTGGTTGATCTGTATTATATTTCAAAGGTGTTTACATTTGACAAAACGGAAGTGCTTGAGACATTGAGAAATGGTGGACGCACTCTGGGAACATTTGAGGAATTCCTTTGCAGGCCGGATGATTTGCGGCATTCTTATGAAAAGTTTCGCTTTACAGGGAATGTGAACAAGCCGTCCTTTGACGAAGTATATTATGCAGTAAAAGAGTATATAAAAGATATATTACCGGAGCAATGAGCAGATAAAAAGAGGATGTAAGCACTATGTGTAATCTGAGTCAGGGAATTGTAGATGATACAGAAGCAAAAATTATTATGAATATGTATGAAAGCAAGTTTTCTTTAGAGCAAATTTCGCTTGCAACGAAAAAGAGTATTGCGGAAATAACAAAAAATCATTAAAGAAAATAAGCCTGTATTGGTATGAGCGACAAGTAAATATCGCAAGAAGAGGGCAGTATGTGTAGAGCATTGGAAGAAATGAGAAACGAGACAGAGTATGCAACAAAGAAGCGAATTATAGAAAGGCTTCTAACCAGAGGTGGCATGACCGTCCAGGAAGTTGCTGACACGATTGAACTGCCGCTGGCAGATGTAGAAGCGATAGCTTCAGAATTACAGACAGTTCACTAAAACAGAAAAGGCATAAAAACCAGTAAAGAGTGCATGAAAAAGAAAAATCTTTTCAGGCACTCTTTTTTTGACATTTTTAGTATGAAATTAGCGTTTTAATTCGTATTATTTAATAGGAAAAAAACGTCTTAGATTATCTTCATCCAAGACATATCCCTCTTCCAGCCGCATTTTAACAGGCTTCCGCGTCATTCTGACCATTTTTTTGACGGCCAATGCTTGTGGAATCCGTATATTGAAGGTTGTTTATCTGGGCTGCTTTGAACTCGTTGGAGAGATGAACATAACGGTCCATCGTAATCTTGACAGACGAGTGTCCCATCAGTTCGCTTAAGACCTTAGTGCGCATACCGGATTCCAGAGAGTAGGTGGCGAAGGTATGACGCAGAACGTGAAAACGGATATTCCGGAGGCCACATTCCTTTAAAATCCGCTTGAAGCGGCTGCTCATTCTTCGCGGCTCCACGGGAGTGGACGTGCCTGACAGGAGATAATCTGACGGTAAATACAGTCTACACGTCCGTTCAAGGACAGGCCGGATCTGCTCATGCAGAGGAATCGCCCGCTCTTTCTTATTCTTTGGCAAGCCCATCTGTAACATAGTCTTTGGCTCCTCATCCAGCCGATTCCGATTCTGAATCCGCTGTAGTGTATGACGCACATAGAGCGTCCTTGTTTCTAAATCAATATCCGCCCAGGTCAGGGCACATAATTCACCAAGACGCACCCCACTATATAAAGCAAGATGGATACCGATGGCAGTTAAATCCTCCTCGGCTTCCAGATAGGAACGGAGTTTGAAAATTTCAGCTTTGGAAAGAATATCCTTTGGCGTCATCCTGCGCTCGGCTACAAATTTTTTGCAAGTGACAGGCAGACGTTTCAGTGTATGCTTCAGGCTTCCGGAAATCACGGTATTGACTGTCTGCATGGAGCTGACAGAAAGCTTTTTCTCAAGCAAAGTAATCAGCGCGTCATAAACCTTCTGGTCAACCTCCCGTACAGGAAGCAGCCCCCAGTGGGGCAGAATATACTTCTCCAGACAGTTGCGGTATCTGACATAGGTGGCCGGTTTCCAGCCCTGCTCCGAAGAGGACAGCCAGCCGTAGGCAGAAGAAGAAAAGGTATCCGGCGAAGTGGTAACAATTTCTTTTGTTAATGGAATATTTTTCTCGTAATCCTGTTTGCGGTTGCGAGCTTCCTGATAGGTTTTGCCATAAAAGCATTTGAAGTAGCGACGGCCATTGGCCCGGATGCCCAGCGGAATCCGTGCCTCCCAGCGGCCATCCCTGCGTTTATAGATATTTTGTCCAGTTCTCATATAAGCACCTCCTACGATTCCTTTGACGATCTTTTTGACGGTTCAAGAAATGGGAAATGTGACAATCCAGCAAAAAAACTTACAGAATTTCACATCACTCCACAGCTTTTTTGAAAAAATTGCCGAAAAAGATTGACAAAACTGTGAACAACGGGTAATATAGGTTTCAGAAAAGCGTCTTGGATGAAGATAATCTAAGACACCGTACAAATAATTTCATAGTTATTATGACAGGATTTTTATAATTCAATACAGGATGTTGGTGAACATGCCCGCACTTATGGGTACGCAAGTGCCCAGAACGGAATCCGGTTAGAATCCGGAGCAGATCCTTCCCTGCTGTAAGGACAACGAAAGATGCAGGACGCCACTGAGATAGCGATATCCCGGTAAGGCGCATCGAGTAGGTTAAGAGGTCCCGAGCCAGAAGACGGAGTGCTATGGAACCCGACATCAGAGAGGATTCGGAGGTCAGGAACGAGTCGGGCTTAGCAGAGGCACAGAGGATATCGATATCATCTGGCTGTATTTGGGGTATATAAATCCAGAGCTCGACAAAAAGAATCAGTTCGTATGACGACTTCCGTTGTACGGGCTTTTTTATTGTTGTGGTGAAAGAAGGAGCGGATAGCCACAATGATCCAATTGAATAGGCATCATAATGTTTCCTCTCCCCGATATTATGATGTCATAACAAAAGGGGAGAAGAAAAATCAGGGAGGTTTAGTCAATGAACAAGAAGATGAACAATTTCTTCAAGAAAGCCACATCAGTAGCACTGGCCGGAGCAATGGTTCTGTCCATGGGAATGCCGGCAAGGGCAGCAACAGGTGATGTTAATTTTACGGTATATGATACAGAATTCTCTGTACCCATTGAAGCAGGTAAAAGTGTGACATTAAAAGTGGGACCGGCGAATAGTCATTATTCTTATACTGGTTTCGACAGCGCTAGTGATGCGGTTAACAAAATGAAATATAGTTACAATACGGGCGAGGAAAAAATAGAGTCTGTTAAAGTAACAAGTGAAGCAACAGGTTCTACATATGCCAGTGTTCTGACTGTGAAAGCCAAAAATGATAACAACTATGGTCCCACAAGTATCCATACCTATAATACAGATACAAATGCGTATGTCGATTTGACAGTTTATCGTGAGGCGCTTTCTACGAAAGCAGCAGTTACGATAGCAAGCGAGGAAGCGGTCGACTTAACGGAAGGTGTAATGTATGAGTATGGAGCAACTTTAGAGGTAAAGGCAGCAGATGCAGATACAACAGATAACCCCTTTAAGGGTTCCAAAGGCACTGCACAGAGTTATCCGACAGCAGCAGATGCACTGCATAGCTTGGCGGTTGCAAATGGATTGACTTTGAAACAGTATAATGGCTATACACAGGCTATTACAGATAGTTATGGAACAAAACTTGAAGAGTATGTAGCAGAAGGAAATATTGCTTATGGCTGGAATTATTGTGTCATTCGGAATGGAGAAAAGGTTGCAGCAGGCGATGTTGTAAGTGCTTCAGTCCTTGAAGTAAAAAATGGAGATGCTGTATATTGGGCATTTGGAACAATGGAAATGGCAAAAGATTATTTTGACGCATTGTAAGATTTATAATGTGAAAGAAATTGTTAATGGCGGGGCGGAAAACTATCTGCCCCGCCATTAACAATTTTATAAAAGTAGATGGAGGATATGAGTGATGAAAAAAATGCTCAAATATCTACTGACGGCTGTCTTATGTACAACTTATATATGGGGATTTCATTCCAATGCTGCAGAAAGTTCAGATGTTCAGATAGAACTCACTGGAATTAACCAGGTAAAAATATATACAGAAGATAAGACAAAAGAATTGACAGTAGACAATAATGTTTTTTTGGCTTCGCCTGGCGAAACATATAGCTATGAGTATGCAGGGTCTGTAGAAGATGGTCTCAACGGAGCAGGCGGATATTTTACGGTGACAACGGAAACGACAGAATTAAAGCTAGCAAAGGTAAATTTTAAACAAGTTGCGCTAATGAATTACGGAGGGGAGGAAGGAAATAAACACTGGCAGTATTATCCGGAACTGGGAAGCTTTAAGTTATACGATGAGGCAAAAAAGATTGAGTATTGGCATGCGCAAAACGATGAATATAATTACTTAGTACCGCAGAAAAATGGAGATAGTTATTATATATATGATTTTACACCTTTTGATGAAGAATACATTCCTATAGAAGGACATTTTTATGTTTATCGGAATACAGATTTTAAAGCGTTAAATTTGTCGGATGCAGGAAAAATTCCATATATTAAAAAGAGTTATATTACAGTTAAGGCTCCGGCAGGTATGGAAGTTTACACTACCTGGCAGTTAAAATTTTATACGGCAAGAAACTGGGAGTCTTATGAATCATATAAGACAGAAGACGGTTATAATTATTATAAAGTACCAGAAGGATTCACATATATGCTTCGGCAAAGTGGAAAAGTGACATGGTACGGAAAAACGTTAAGGGGAGAATGGAATAAAGAGCATACAGAAATAACCCTTTCTGAGTTAACAGATAACCCAACTCAGATAAATAGAGAACAGGAAAAAGAAGGAATTTATGCTAGTATGTTAACAAATCTCCCGGAAAACAGTGAGATTGAATTAACAGAAGGAGAATATTTTGATTTAGTGCCGTTGCGGGCATGGCAGGCGGTAGAAAGCCTGACAGGTAATCTACATAATGATCCGGAATGGCACTATAAAGTGATTGGAAGTGAACAAGTCGCTTCTGTAGAAATTACAAAAGATGATGTTATTGGGCAATACGGAAGAATTCAGGCAAAAGGGGAAGGAACAGTTTTAGTTGCGTTTTATTATGATGCAGTGGCAACAACTGGCACACAGTCAAAAGATTATATATATAGCGCACTTTTACCTGAGTTAACAGGTATTGCAGTCGTACATGTGAATGCTGAAGGAGCAGAAAAATCAAAGACAGAAATTACTCCTAATATTGATATCGGAGAAGGCGGAGCGGTCTATTATGTGAAAACCCAAAAGGGAACCGATGGAATTAGATACGCGATGGATGATCATGCGGAGTACACGTTTACACCATCGGCCAAAACAGGGGATGCTTTGGAGGAGATAACCTCCGTGCGTGTACATAAGCCCATCACGGTGGAAAATGGGATATTAAGTGAAAACCCGAACAATTGGTTGGCGGATCGATCTTGGAAACAATATGAGGCGAATGAAGCTCCGAAGGAAGCAACAGAAGATGAAAAGAAGTACAAAAAGAGTTATACAATTCAGTTAACAGAAGGACGCAATATAGTAGAGATAAAAGCAGGAGATACTACCACATATCATGTAATATTAGCGAGGGGACTGGATATATCGGTAGATAATGTTTATTATGCCGGAAAAGGATTACAGAGTGGAGATACAGCTAAAATTACCATGGATAATTTGCTCCCGCCCATGTATAAAATGGCGGCCATATATAATCCATCTGAAATAAAATTAACGTGTAAGACAGATGGAGTAGATTATACAGCCAATTATGGCCAGTATATGGCAGGAACCAGTTTTAATGTAAAAATTTTAGCGGATAAGACAGGAACTTATACAGTTAGTGATGGCGCGTTAACTGCAAAAGCGTGGGGGATGACAAACGGAGCCCACAGAAATCTAACGCGTAATTCTATGAACAGTACCTGGGGAGGTGGCGATAGTCCTAACACAGATTATGGTAAAATGGCTGTTATTCCCAATATTTCTTTTGAGGTAACAGCAAACGCTGAGATAGAAGAAACCGAAAGAAGACAGGCGGGATTGCTTTCCGGACTTCTGGTTGGGCCGATAACAGAAAAGCAAGCGAATGACGGCGTAGTGCTTTATTCAAGGTTTGTGACGGCATCTAATATTATTCCGCAAAGTGATAATAGAGCGATAATTGGAATGAATTATTTTCGACAGAATCAAAGTATTTATTTAGGAGCGGCTATGCTTCAAAATGATCCCGATGCGAAGCTACTAGTTCGTTATTGGTTTGATGATTCGGAAACAAAAACAGTTGCAGAGATGGCATATGCTCATAGATTTCTAGCTCAGGGTACATACGGTACAAGTAGTGATAAAATAACGGGCTTTAAATTAGAGAATACAAATAAAAAGATTGTATCATCACAGAGGGGGGCGACTACTGATAATAATGCATTACATGTAGAGACCATTGTAATACCAAGTGATGGTGTGCCGATGACCTATGCGACATATTTGTACAATAATCTGTCTAAACCTGCAGATGCTGCGAAAATATCGTTGGTGCCAGAAGAAATTAAAATTTCCCCTGTATCGGAAAATAGTGAATGGGGGCGATGGGATGGCGTGTTGGAAGCCGATGATATGGTTTATACAGATTCAACAGGTGAAGAAGTTACACAGGATCTGGGATATGGATTTATCGGCACGGAGACTCATTTTACGACATCGGTATCAAATGCAACTGATAAAATTAAATTGTCGGTAAAGAATGGATTAGTACCAGCAATAAATAACGTCTATGAAAGTGGACTTGATATTACAGTTGGAAATAAAAGCTATAAGGATGGAGATGAAATTGAGCTTGAGGAGGGAGTTAATACACTTGAAGTAACGTATCATACAGTAAGGATTGCTACGCATCCCAATACGGGAGTGAAAACAAGATTTGAGTATTCGCCGCGTACCTATACAATCGACGTTACCCGTCGTAGCGCAGCAAAGCAGACTACCTTTGAAGTTCCGGAAGGAGCTTCCGTACTGGTGATGCAGGGCAGCAAGGTTATAAAGGCGAATGAGGATGGTACCTATACGCTGGAGAACGGCACCTACACATATTATGTATCTAAGAGTGGGTACCTGACTAGCACAGACAGCTTTACTGTGACTGACGAGGAGCCGAATCTGACGATTCGTGTGGAGAGCCTGGATCAGGTGCCGGAGCAGAGTGGAACGGTATCGGTACAGCTGGCGGGTCAGAGTACGGTATTCTGCCCGACTACTACAATCGAGATTCAGCAGGAAGCAGCGGATTTGGCAGCGAACTGTTATGTGCAGTACAACCATGGAGGCTATACGGTACTTCATGCGCTTTTGGATGCTGCAAAATCAAGCGGAACAAGCTTTGACTGCTATAAGGGCAAGTTTGCGCTTGTGGATGATTCCATTACCGAAAATAATGGAAAGAAGGCCGCCTGGGTATGCAAAGTAAATGGTTTGGTATGCAGTGATCCGGCCAATGTGCTTGTGAAAAATGGAGATAAGATTGAATTGTTCTACAGCTCCGGGTGGAACGATATGCTTCATGCGCACCTGACGCCGGAAACCCATGAAATAAACCGGGGAGACAGCATGGTTTTGACGCTGACCGGGAATGGCGTATATGACAGTGATGCAGGGGCGCTTCCTGTCGAAGGTGCGGAAATCTATGATGGAAACACTTTACTTGGCAAAACGAACGAAGCAGGAGAGTTAGAGATACAGTCGAATACACTCTTACTGGGAACGCATCGTTTTACAGCTGTGAAAAAGGATGAGGACGGACATAATGTTCTTACTGCGGTGATGAGTACTGTTACCGTTAAGAAGGTGGACGCTCCTTCTGCAGATCCGAATACTACGACCGTAACCTTCCGTCTGATTGGTGATACCATACATGGAGAAGAAGGAAGTGATACTGAAGTAGG